>DATKXQ010000139.1:0-20999 GCA_035528975.1 bacterium | reverse complement strand
GGTGGTGGCGAAGCCGGGCTCGATAACGCCGCACACGAAGTTCACGGGCGGAGTGTACGTGTTGACGAAGGAGGAGGGGGGTCGGCACAAGCCGTTCTTCGACGGGTACCGGCCGCAGTTCTACTTCCGGACGACGGACGTTACGGGTTCCATCAAGCTGCCGGAAGGCGTGGACATGGTGATGCCGGGCGACAACGTGTCGATGAAGGTGGAGCTGATAACCCCCATCGCGATGGAGAAGGAGCTGCGGTTCGCCATCCGCGAGGGCGGCCGTACCGTCGGCGCCGGCGTCGTAACCGAGATCGAAGAGTAGCGGCCCCCCAAGAGCCGCGACGTTAATGGCTAAAAAAAGAATAAAAATACGACTCAGGGCTTTTGACCACCGGTTGCTCGACCGCTCGGTCGAGGAGATATGCGCGACCATAAGGCGGACCGGCGCGCGCGTGTGCGGCCCGGTGCCGCTGCCCACGGAGATAAACCGGTATACGGTGCTCCGCTCGCCGCACGTCGATAAGAAGTCGCGGGAGCAGTTCGAGATAAGGACTCATAACCGGCTGATCGAGATCGAGGAACACAGCGGCGATACCATCGATGCGCTGACGCGCTTGCAGCTCCCCGCCGGTGTGGAAGTCGAGATAAAACTCTAAGAGGACCGCAGGCTAAACGATGGCGCTGGGAATGCTGGGAAAGAAATTGGGAATGACGACGGTCTTCGACGACGAAGGCCGGGCGGTCGCCGTCACGGTGCTGGAGCTGCCGCCCAACCGTCTCACCCAGGTCAAGACGCCGGAGCGGGACGGATACGCGGCCGTGCAGTTGGGCCTCGGCGAGAAGAAGCGGCCTAACAAGCCGGAGGCGGGCCACGCCGCCAAGGCCGGCGTCGCGGCGCCCGCGACGTTGCAGGAATTCCGGGTCGGCGACCCCGGCGCCTTCAAGGCCGGCGACGTCGTCGACGTGTCGATGTTCGAAGGGGTGGCGGCGGTGGACATCCGGGCGCGGTCCAAGGGCCGCGGATTCGCGGGCGTCATAAAGAGGTACGGCTTCCATCGCGGCCCCAAGACCCACGGCTCCAAGGCGTACCGGCGACCCAAATCCATAGGCGCTTCGGCCACGCCGGCGGAAGTTTGCAAGGGGAAGAAGATGCCGGGGCACATGGGCCACCGGTGGTTGACGGCGGCGAACCTCAAGGTGTTCCGGGTCGACGCCGAGAAGTCGCTCTTGGTTATAAAAGGCGCCGCGCCCGGGCCGAACGGCGGCCTCGTCGTCGTCTTCCCGGCGCGCAAGGCCGTTCAAGGCGCGGGGCGTTAGCGGACTATGAAAACGAAATTACTGGACCAGGTAGGACGGGAAGTAGGCGAGGTCGAGCTCGCGGACAGCGTATTCGCCGTGGCGACCCGGCCCGACCTCGTACACCTCTGCGTCGTGGCCCAGCTGGCGGCGAAGCGCGCCGGTTCCGCCAAGGTTAAAACGCGGGGCGAGGTGCGCGGCGGCGGCCGCAAACCCTATCGCCAAAAGGGAACCGGCCACGCCCGCCAGGGGACCATACGCGCGCCGCAGTGGCGGGGAGGCGGCGTCGTCTTCGGCCCGAGCCCCCGCCATTACGGCAAAAGAATAGGACGCAAGGTCCGCCGCGCCGCCCTCAAGAGCGCCTTGTCCGACAAAGCCCGCGACGGCAAAATGCGCGTCGTCAACCGCCTCGATTTCGACGAATACCGGACCAGCGGCGTCGTCGAGATTTTGGCCGATATGAATCTGCTCGACGCCAGAGTTTTGTTCGTAATCGATTCGCCCAACGAAAAGTTCGCCAAATCGGCGCATAATATCTCGGTCGTCAACGTGAGACACCCGGGAAACGCGAGCGTTTACGAGATCGTGGAGGCCGACGAGGTCGTGATGACCGAGGCGGCGGCGAAAGCACTGGAGCAAAGGCTCGCGGGATGAAAGCGCCTCAAGACATAGTATTGCAACCCATCATCAGCGAGAAGATGGAGTACCTGGGCGAGGCGCATCGCAAGTACGCTTTTAAGGTGAGCCCCCGCGCCAACAAGATCGAGATAAAGGGCGCGATAGAGGCCATATACAAGGTAACGGTTACGGACGTCAACGTCATGAACCGCCAGGGCAAGAAGCGCCGCGTGCGATATACGGAGGGAAGGCGCTCGGGTTGGAAGAAGGCCATCGTGACGCTCAAAGAAGGGGACTCGATCGAGTACTTCGAGTAGCGAGTTTAGTAATGGCGATAAATAAGTACAAACCTACTTCCCCGGGCCGCCGCTCCATGAGCGGGCGCTCCTTCAGCCACCTGACCGGCGGGGAACCCGAGAAGCGCCTCCTGCAGGCCAAGAAGCAACGGGCCGGCCGGGACGACAAAGGCCGCATCGCGGTGCGCCACCGCGGCGGCGGCAGCCGCCGGAAGATACGCATCGTCGACCTCAAACGCGCCAAGGACGGCGTTCCGGGCCGCGTCGCCGCGCTCCAGTACGACCCGAACCGTTCCGCCGACGTCGCGCTCGTGGCCTACGCGGACGGCGAGAAGCGGTACGTCGTCGCCAACAAGGGGATGAAAGTGGGCGACGTCGTCACCTCCGGCGCGGCCGCCGAGGTGAAGACGGGCAATGCCCTGCCGCTCCGCAGCATTCCCGCCGGCACCGTAATCTCTTGTCTGGAAATGAAACCGGGCAAGGGGGCCCAGATAGGCCGCGCCGCCGGGACTTACTGCACGCTCCTGGCGAAGGAAAGCGACACCGGCCACGTACGCCTTCCCTCCGGCGAAGTCAGGCTCTTCTCGCTGGATTGCCGGGCGACGGTAGGCGAGATCGGCGCCGGCGACCACGGCAACATTACAATCGGCAAAGCGGGGCGCAAGCGCAATATGGGGATAAGGCCCACGGTGCGCGGCATCGCGATGAACCCCAACGACCACCCGCACGGCGGCGGCGAGGGGAAGTCCAAGGGCGGCAATCACCCGCAGTCGCCCTGGGGGTGGTTGACGAAGGGCGCGCGGACGCGCAAGAGGAAACATTCGGATAAATATATCGTCACCCGGCGGAAGAAGTAGCGCCGCCGCAAGCGACGGGGAAAAATTTTGGCACGCTCGACTAAAAAGGGACCGTACGTAGACATCAAACTCCTGGCTAAGGTCAAGAAGGTCGAGGCCACGGGTGAGAAGGTCGTCGTAAAGACGTGGGCCCGGCGGAGCACGATACCGCCGGAGTTCGTGGGCCACACGATCGCCGTCCACAACGGCCGGAAGTTCATTCCGGTCTACATTACCGAGGACATGGTGGGCCACAAGCTCGGCGAGTTCGCGCCCACGCGGTCGTTCCGCTCCCACGGCGGCCCCACCGCCAAGACGGCTCGCCTGAAGTAGATATGGAATTCCGGGCCCTGCACAAGTGGATCAAGCTCTCGCCGCAAAAGGCGCGGTGGGTGGCCGACGTCGTTCGCGGCCTGGACGTCCAGGACGCTATAGACGCGCTGAAGTTCATGCCCCAGAAGGCCGCGCTGCACATCAGCAAGGCCGTGCGGGCCGCGCTCGCCAACGCCCGCCAATACGACGGCGACCCCAAGCCCGACGTCGACAAGCTGTTTTTGAAGTCGGTGGCCATAGACGGCGGCCCGATGCTCAAACGCATTCGGCCCCGCGCCTACGGCCGGGCCCACCCCCGGCTTCGCCGGACGAGCCACATCACGGTCGTGCTGTCCGAGAGGTCGGAGGAGGAACAGGCCCGGGCGCGAGGCCGCGGCGGAAAGCGCCGCAAGCCGGAGCCGCGCGAGGGCAAGGATGCCCAGGTCGGCGCGGCGGCCGAGGCCGGGGCGGAAGCGCCCGCGAAACCCAAAAGGCCCCGGTTTCTGGGATTCAAGAAAAAGGAAGACCGTTACGGCGCCCCGGTCAAGAGCGGCGGCGAGGGGAAGGGAAAACCCGCGGCCGAGCACCGCAAGGCGGAACGCGGGACCAAAGGCCGGCGCAAGAAGAAATAAAACCGCGGGAATATACGCATGGGACAGAAAACACATCCGATCGGTTTCAGGCTCGGCTACATTAAAACCTGGGATTCGCGGTGGTACGCGAAGCGGGATTACGCCGCCAAGCTCCACCAGGACCTGGCGATTCGCCGCTACATCAAGGCGAACTTCGGGAACGCGGCGATATCGCGCGTCCGCGTCGAGCGCACCACGGACCGCATAGTAGTCCACATCTGGACCGCGCGCCCCGGCATGATTATCGGCACCAAGGGCTCGCGGATCGCCCAGTTGCGGGAAGAGCTCAAGGTGCTGGTGGGCGGCGACCTCGACGTCGAAATACGCGAGATAGAGAACGCCGAACTCGACGCCCAGCTGGTCGCGGAGAACGTCGCCGCCCAGCTGGAACGGCGCATGGGCTTCCGGCGGGTAATGAAGAAGACGCTCTCGACCGTCATGAAGCTCGGCGCCAAAGGGTGCAAGATCCAGGTCAAGGGGCGCATCGGCGGCTCCGAAATGGGGCGTACGCAAAAGTACGCGGAAGGCCGGGTGCCGTGTCAGACGCTGCGCGCGGACTTGGACTACGGCCAGGCCGAGGCCAAGACGGTGTACGGCGTCGTCGGCGTTAAGGTGTGGATATTCCGCAACGAGGTTTTACCGGCGGACGTGGCCGAGCACGAGTCGCTTGGCGAACACGCGCGCCGGCCCTCGAAGAAGAAGCGGCGCCGCCCCAAAAAGGGCGGTCCCCGGGAAAAGCGGGAGCGGCGTTAGCGCCGGAGTGAATCGTTATGTTGATGCCCAAACGGACGAAGTGGCGCAAGCAGCAACGCGGCCGGAGGCGCGGGAAGGCCACGCGCGGCAACAAGCTGCAATTCGGCTCCTTCGGCCTCCAGGCGCGCGAAGCCTGCTGGCTCACGGCGGCGCAAATCGAATCGGCCCGCGTCGCGATAACGCGCCACGTCAAGCGCCAGGGGAAATTGTGGATTCGCGTCTTCCCGGACAAACCCGTTACGAAGAAGCCGCTGGAGACGCGCATGGGCAAAGGAAAGGGCGCGCCCGAGTTCTGGGTGGCCGTCGTGCGCCCCGGCCTGGTGTTGTTCGAGCTGGAGGGCGTAGCCCCCGCCACGGCGCGGGAGGCCATGCGCCTCGCGAACCACAAACTGCCGATTAGGACCAAGTACCTACAGATCGAGGAATAACCGTGGCCGTCAAGAAAGAGAAGGAAGAGCTCCGCCACAAGACGATCGAGGAATTGGAGATCTCGCTCCGGGACACCAAGAAGGAGCTGTTCGTTATACGGACCAATATCGCTACCCGCAAGGAAGAGGACAACAACCGGAGTAAGATCCTCAAACGTCGCGTCGCGAGGATACTTACTATCATCGGGGAGAAGCGGCACGGGGCCGCGGCCGAAACCGTAGCGGCCGGAGACGATAGATGATGGCGTCCGAACCGAAAAGCGGAACCCGGGGGCAGCGCAAAGTGATGCGAGGTCGGGTAGTGAGCGAGGCCAACGACAAGTCCATCGTAGTCGAGGTCGAGACGCGGAAGCAGCACCCGTTGTTCAAAAAGATGGTTAAGAGGTCGAAGCGCTTCATGGCGCACGACGAGGCCAACGAATGCCGCGTCGGCGACACGGTGCGGATTATCGAGACGAGGCCGCTGTCCAAACGTAAGCGGTGGCGGCTGGTCGAGGTCGTCGAGCGGGCGAAATAAACGCGCGTAACGAGCTGAAGTGATAATACCGTATTCCAGATTGAAAGTGGCCGATAACTCCGGCGCCAAGCAAGCGTCGTGCATACGCGTCGTGACCGGCTCCGGCATGAAGGGCTTCGCCGAGGTCGGCGACACCATCGTCGCCTCGGTAAAAGACGCCACGCCCCGCGGTACCGTTAAAAAGGGGCAAGTCGTCAGGGCCGTAGTCGTCCGGACGCGCAAAACGAAGCGCCGGTCCGACGGCTCGTTTATACGGTTCGACGACAACGCGTGCGTCGTTATCGACGAGGGCGGCGAACCCGCCGGCACGAGGATTTTCGGCCCGGTAGCCCGCGAGCTCCGCGAGAAGCGGTTTATGAAGATAATATCGCTCGCGCCCGAGGTGCTTTAGGTTTATGTCCAGCGCCCGACGGAAAGACAACAAGCCGACGCGTATCCGCCTGCGGAAGGGGGATACGGTCAAGGTCATCGCCGGCAAAGACCTCGGCAAGACCGGCAAAGTCCTCCGCGTTATACGGGATAAGGGCCGGCTGATCGTCGAGGGCGTCAATTTCGTCAAGAAACACGCGAAGCGCACGCGCGAGGACCGGGCGGGCGGCATCCACGAGGTCGAGACCACCATAGACGTCTCAAACTTGATGCTCGTGTGCCCCAAATGCCGCCAGACGACGCGCGTCGGCAACAAGTTGCTGGGGGACGGCACCAAGGGGCGCATTTGCCGGAAGTGCGGCGAGATAGTCGAGCACTGACGAGGTTTCAGGTAATCGTGATTAAACCGCGGTTGAAGAAGAAGTACGAGGACGAAGTGGTCCCGGCGATGATAGCCGAACACGGCTACCGCAACCGGTACCAGGTGCCCCGTCTCGTAAAGGTGGCGGTAAACTCGGGCCTGGGTCGGTTTCACGACGATATAAAGATTTTCGACGCCGTGGCCGAAGAGGTGGCGACCGTGACCGGCCAGCGGCCGGTAGTGAGCCGCGCCAAGCGTTCCGTCGCCAACTTCAAAGTCCGGGCCGGGATGCCTTCCGGCGTGCGAGTGACGCTGCGCCGGAACCGGATGTACGAGTTCCTCGACCGGTTGATAAGTTTCGCCCTCCCGCGGGTGCGCGACTTCCGGGGGTTGAACCCGGAGAGCTTCGACGGCCACGGGAACTACACGCTGGGCATCACGGAGCAGATCATTTTTCCGGAAATAGATTACGATAAAGTCGTGAAGATTACCGGAATGAACGTGACGGTCGAGACCTCCGCCAACAACGACGAGGAGGCGCGCGTTCTTCTTAAGGCGTTGGGAATGCCGTTCGGACGGCCGCGCGCCCGCCGCTAAGCGAGCACTTTTTATGGCGAAGAAAGCTTTAAGGAACAAGGCCAAGCGGGAACCCAAATTCGGGGTCAGGGGGTACAACCGTTGTCCGCTCTGCGGCCGTCCCCGCGCCTATTTGCGTAAATTCGACATGTGCCGGATCTGTTTCCGGAACCTTGCGCTCAAGGGCGAAATCCCCGGCGTGATCAAGGCCAGTTGGTAGCGGCCGCCGGCGGCCCGCGCGCGGTGCGCGGGGGTCTTCCCGCGGATGCCAGAGGTTCAAGTCTATGGTAATGACGGACCCCGTAGCGGATTTGCTGACGCGCATAAGGAACGCGGCCCGAGCCGGTCACGAGAAGGCCGACGCCCCTCATTCCAAGATCAAGGAAGAGATCGTGAAGATCCTGAAGGACGAGGGGTTCATCGGCAACTATCGCGTGATCGAAGAAAAACCGGCGTCTATACTCAGGGTATACATGCTCTACGGGCCGGATAAATCCAGCGTGATGCAGCGGCTGGAGAGGGTTTCGACGCCGGGCCGAAGGGTGTACGTCGACCGCGACACCATCCCGCGCGTCATCAGCGGCCTGGGCGTCGCCGTGCTTTCGACGTCGCAGGGGATATTGACCGACCGCGAGTGCCGCAAACGCGGCATCGGCGGCGAGGTCCTTTTGAGGGCCTGGTAGCGGAAATCGATATTATGTCTCGCGTAGGCAAAAAACCGATAGTGTTGCCCGAGAAAGTCGAAGTCAAAGTCCAGGGCCGGACCGTGAAGGTCAAGGGCCCGGGGGGCGAGCTCGAGCGCGAGCTTCACCCGGCGGTCAAGGTAGCGGTGGCGGACGGCCGGGTCGAGGTGTCGCCCGTGGACGACACCCGCGAGAGCCGCGAGCTGTGGGGGCTTTCGCGGAGTCTCGTGGCCAATATGGTCGAGGGCGTATCGCAGGGTTTCCGCAAAGAGCTCGAGATCGTAGGCGTGGGATACAAGGCCGAGCTCCAGGGCAAGGCCGTGAAATTGTCGCTCGGTTTCTCCCGGCCCGTAAATTACCAGCCGCCCGAGGGTATTACGTTGGAAATACCCAACCCGCAGGCGGTGGTAGTTTCGGGGATTAACAAGGAACTCGTAGGCCAATGCGCCGCCGAGATAAGGTTGCTCCGGCCGCCCGAGCCGTACAAGGGCAAAGGGGTCCGGTACAAGAACGAGAGGGTTCGCCGGAAGGTCAGGAAAGGCACGCTGGCCACCGGCGTGTAAGGTTCTGATATGGTCCACCCGGGTAAAAAAATATCACGTCGGGTGCGCCGGCAGCGGCGCTTCCGCCGCAGGGCGAAGGGTACGGCGGAGCGGCCGCGGGTATCGGTCTTTCGCAGCCTCCGGCATATCTACGCCCAGGTCGTGAACGATTACGAGGGCCGGACCTTGGCCTCGGCCTCCAGCCTCGACCCGGAGCTCCGCGGCAAGGTGGACGGCGGGAACGCGGTAGGGGCCGCGGCGGTGGGCGAAGCGTTGGCCCGCAAGGCCGCCGCCTCGGGTATTGCCGAGGTCGTATTCGACCGCGGCGGCTATAAATACCACGGCCGCGTTAAGGCCCTCGCCGACGGAGCGCGCAAGGGCGGCCTGAAATTCTAACCTCAACTACGCCGGGACCGGAATGAATCGAAGACGAGCCAGCGAAGAAGAACAGCTTTTCCAGGACCGCGTCGTTGCGATAAACCGCGTGGCCAAGGTGGTCAAAGGCGGCCGGCGCTTCGGCTTCAACGCCCTGGTGGTAGTGGGCGACGGCGCCGGCAGGGTCGGCGTGGCGCTCGGCAAAGCCAACGAGGTCGCCGAGGCCGTGCGCAAAGGCGTGGAGCTGGCGAAGAAGAACCTCTTCTCGTTCCCCATCATCGAGGGCACGCTGCCCCACGAGGTGACGGTGAAAAAGGGCGCGGCCAGGGTATTGCAGAAACCGGCGGCCCCCGGGACGGGCGTCATCGCCGGCGGCCCCATCCGCGCCGTCATGGAACTCGCCGGCGTGAAGAACGTCTTGACGAAGTCGCTGGGCACCAATAACCCGAATAACGTAATCGGCGCCACGGTCCAGGGTTTGAAGTCGCTGATAGCGCCGGAGGAGGCCGCGGCCCGGCGCGGCGAGATGCCCCGGCGCCGGACGAAGAGGTCTGAGAAAGTCGCGGCCGCCGAAGCGGAAAGCAAAGCGAAGAAGACGACCCGCATCGCGCGCCGTCTCCGCTCCACTAAAACGCGAGAGGGCGCCTCGGCGGCCGAAGAGGGGAAAGCCGCCGCGGAAGCGGGAGCGCCGGCGGCCGAAGAGGGGAAAGCCGCCTCGGAAGCGGGAGCGCCGGCGGCCGAAGGCGTCGAAACGACCGACGAACCAACCGCGGCCGAGGAAACGCCCACATCCGAGGAAACCCCCGCATCCGAGGCAACCGAGGTTAAGGACGAATGAAGCTGGGAGAATTGAAACCGCTGCCGGGGTCCCGAAAGGCGAGGAAGCGCATAGGCCGCGGGCCGGCGTCCGGCCACGGGAAGACGAGCGGCCGCGGCCACGGGGGCCAGAAATCGCGCTCCGGCGGTAAGAACCGGCCCGGCTTCGAGGGCGGCCAGATGCCGCTACAGCGGCGGTTGCCCAAGAGGGGGTTTAAGAATACTTCCAATAAACGGAAAGAGGCCACGGCGTCCGTCAAAGTCGGCGACCTCGGCCGCTTCGGCGAGGGCGCGGCTATAGACCTGGATTTCCTCAAGGAGAAGAAAGCCGTTAAGTCTAAAAACGTGAACTACTTACGGGTTATCGGCGGCGGCGAGCTAAAAGCGGCCGTAACGGTGCGAGCCCACTATTTCACGCCCGGGGCGCGGGCGGCGATAGAGGCGGCGGGCGGCAAGGCCGAGGCGGTATAATTTGTTCGACGTAATTAAAAGGTTCTTTGCCAATTTAAGAAACATCTTCAAGATACCGGAGTTGCGGCGCCGGGTATTGATTACGCTGGGCTTAATCCTGGCCTATCGCATAGGGCGCCACATACCGCTGCCCGGCGTAAACGCCGACGTGTTGACGTCGTTCTTCCAGGCCCAGAAGGGAACGCTGTTCGGCCTCTTCGACCTCTTCTCGGGCGGGAACCTGACGCGCGCCACCATCTTCGCGCTCGGGATTATGCCCTATATCTCGAGCTCGATTATCTTCCAGCTGCTGGTCACGGTTATCCCGTACCTCGAGAAGCTCTCCAAGGAAGGGGAGTCCGGCCGCAAGAAGATAACGCAGTACACGCGCTACGGTACGGTGGTGCTCTCGGTGTTCCAGGCATCCGCGATCGGCCTGTGGCTCGAGGGCTTGGCCCCCAGCGGGATCCCGGTAGTGGCGTCGACCGGATGGGGTTTCCGCCTGATGACGATACTGACGTTGACGGCGGGCACGGCGTTCATAATGTGGTTGGGGGAGAAGATTACCGAGTTCGGCGTGGGGAACGGCATCTCGCTCATCATCTTCGCGGGTATCGTCTCCGCGATGCCCGGCGGGACGATCAAGACGATCAACAACCTCATCCACGGCGAGATGGACATCGTTACGCTGATCGTTATACTGGCCGTCATGGTCGCCGTGGTCATGGCCGTGGTTTACATGCAGCAGGCGCAGCGGCGTATTCGGGTCCAATACGCCAAGCGGATCGTGGGCCGCAAGGTGTACGGCGGCCAATCGACCCACATCCCCATCAGGGTCAATACCGCGGGGGTCATCCCGGTCATTTTCGCGAGCTCGATTATCATGTTCCCCCAGACGATCCTGACGTTCGTCGGGGGCCGCGGCGGCGTCGTCGAACAGATCGCCCAGATGCTAACGCCGGGGCAGTGGCTGTACGTCGTTTTCGACGTCATCCTCATCGTGTTCTTTACGTACTTCTATACGGCGGTCGTCCTCAACCCGCAGGATATGGCCGAGAACATGAAAAAATACGGCGGCTTCATTCCGGGCATAAGGCCCGGGAAGAACACCGCTCAGTACATCGACCGCATTATTACCAGGATTACGCTGGCGGGTGCGCTTTTCCTGGCGGCCATCGACGTCATGCCCACGATACTAATCAGGTTTATGAAGGTGCCGTTCTACTTCGGCGGCACGGGCCTCTTGATCGTCGTGGGCGTGGCGCTCGATACCATGCGCCAGGTCGAGTCGCACCTGTTGATGCGTCACTACGACGGCTTCGTCAAGAAGGGGCGCATCCGCGGGCGGGTTTAACGGCGCGATGCAAATTGTACTTATCGGACCGCCCGGCGCCGGAAAGGGAACGATAGGGGAGCGGCTGGCGGGTACATGCGGCGGGACGCACCTCTCCACGGGCGATATATTGCGCGACGCCGTCGCCCGCGGAACGGCGCTCGGGAAAAAGGCGGAAACGTACGTCGAGGCGGGGCGCCTCGTGCCGCAGGAGATCCTGGGGGAGGTAGTGGCCGAGAGGCTGGCCCGCGAGAAGCGTTTCGTACTCGACGGTTATCCGAGGACGGTGGAGCAGGCCGAGTTCCTGTCCGGGCTGCCGTTCGTAAAGATAGACGCGGTTATTTACGCGGAGGTTCCCGAGGAAGAGACCGCGCGGAGGTTGGCGGGGCGGCTCTTATGTCCGGCGTGCGGCGCGGTTACGAACGCAGATGCGGGGGACGGCGTGTGCGCCCATTGCGGCTCGGAGGGGCTCGCGGCCCGCGCCGACGACCGGCCCGATACCGTACAGGCGCGATACGATATTTACCAGCGCGAGACGGCGCCCGTAGTCGAGTATTACCGCGCCGCCGGCCTGCTTCGGGAGATAGACGCGACGGGGAGTCGGGAGGAAGTTTTCGCCCGGGCGGAAGCGGCGATCCGGCCTCTTATGACCTGCGGCGATGATAACGGTTAGGTCCGCGGCCGAGGTCGAGATCATGGCCCGGGCGGCGGCCCTGGTGGTCGAAGCGCTCCGCGAAGCGCGGGCCCTAATCGTACCGGGGAATAATACCGCGGCCTTAGACCGCGCTATTAAGGAAAAGATCGAGGATGCAGGCGCGAAGCCCGCTTTTCTGGGCTATATGGGTTTTCCGGCTTCGTCCTGCATATCTCTGAACGCCGAGGTCGTCCACGGCATACCTTCCCCCGAGCGGGTAATACTGGAAGGCGATCTGGTGTCCGTGGACGTGGGCGTGGAGTTGGAGGGTTATTATGGCGACGCGGCGTTCACGGTCGCCGTGGGAGACGTGGCCGGCGAGCTGCTGGCGTGCGGACGGCGATGCCTTGCAAACGCCATAGCCCGCTGCAGGGTGGGCCATCGCCTCAGCGACGTCTCGCACGCCGTCGAGGAAACGGCGAAGGAGGCGGGGTTCGACGTCGTCAGGGAGTACGTGGGCCACGGCATCGGCACGAAGATGCACGAGGAGCCGCAGGTGCCCAATTTCGGGCCGCCGGGGCGGGGGCCGCGGCTGGGGCCGGGCATGGTGATGGCGCTCGAGCCGATGGTGGTCGCCGGCGATTGGCGCACGAAGGTAGGCCGGGACAAATGGACCGTGATGACGCGGGACGGCGAGCTCTCGGCGCATTTCGAACATACGGTAGTAGTAACCGAAGGGGAACCGAGAGTCCTGACACGAGGCTGGGAAGAGTTCGCGTAGTAATCGGAGTTGGCTACCTTGGCGAAGGAACGCACGATACAGGTCGAAGGAACGGTAGTCGAGCCGCTGCCGAACGCGATGTTCCGGGTGGAGCTCGACAACGGCCACGTTCTGCTGGCGCACGTGTGCGGCCGTATGCGCATGCACTTCGTCAGGATCCTGCCCGGCGACCGCGTCAAGGTGGAGTTAACGCCCTACGACCCGAATCGAGGCCGCATTACCTGGCGATACAAGTAGCGCCGGCCGTCGTAGGAGGCGGACTATGAAAGTAAAGCCCTCAGTCAAAAAGATCTGCAAGAAGTGCAAGATAATAAAGCGGCGCGGCGTCGTGCGCGTGATTTGCGAGAACCCCCGGCACAAACAGCGCCAGGGGTAAACACCGCTCTCTAGGGGAGAAGTGCGTCCATGGCACGTATAGCCGGAGTAGATTTAAACCGCGCGAAACGCATCGAGGCGGCGTTGCCGTACATCTTCGGTATCGGCCCCACGGCGACGCGGCGTATCCTGGCCGAGGCCAACGTGGACCCGGACAAGCGCGTCAAAGATTTGACCGAAGCCGAAGTGGCCCGCTTGCGCAAGGTGATCGAGGAGGGTCACAAGGTCGAGGGGGCGCTCCGCGCCGAAGTGGCCGCCAACATTAAAAGACTCATTGCGATCAACAGCTACCGCGGCATGCGCCACAAGAAGGGCCTGCCCGCCCACGGCCAGCGCACGAAAACCAACGCCCGGACCCGGAAGGGTCCCCGCAAGACGGTGGGCCGGAAGCGCAAGAAGAAATAATCCCCGAGTGCCCGTGATGAGGTGAGCGACCTTGGCGAAGGTAAAAAAGAAAACTAAAAAGAAGGTCAAGCGGACGGTAGCGGAGGGCATCGTTTACATCAAGTCCTCGTTCAATAATACCCTCATAACCATCGCGGACAAGGACGGCAACGTCGTGGCCTGGGCCTCCGGCGGCCTCGTCGGCTTCAAGGGCTCCCGCAAGTCCACGCCTTTCGCCGCTCAGATTTCCGCGGACCAGGCCGCCAAAAAGGCTGTGGCGATGGGGATGACGCAGGTACAAGTGGAGGTCGTGGGGCCGGGTTCGGGCCGCGAATCGGCGGTGCGAGCCATCCAGTCTTCCGGCCTCAGGGTGACCGGCATTCGCGACCGGACCAAGGTGCCGCACAACGGATGCCGGCCTAAAAAGCGGCGTCGGGTATAACGCCCGCTCACGAGGTTCTATCGAATATGGCCAAATATAGAGGCGCGAGTTGCCGAATATGCCGGCGCGAGGGTACCAAGCTCTTCCTGAAAGGGGAGCGCTGCTACGCGCGGGGGAAGTGCCCGGTGGACAAGCCGGTGAACCCGCGCAACTACCCGCCCGGCCAGCACGGCCTGCGGCGCCGATTCCGGACGTCCGACTACGGCGTTCGCTTGCGCGAGAAACAGAAGCTCCGCAAGACGTACGGCATCCTGGAGAAACAATTCCGGAGGTACTTCCGCCAGGCGGTGCGCCGCAAAGGCGTAACCGGCGAGAACCTCCTCTGCCTGCTGGAAATGCGCCTCGACAACGCGGTCTACCGCCTGGGATTCGTTACGGCCCGCGGGACCGCGCGGCAGCTGGTGCGCCACGGCCACTTCACCGTGAACGGCCGGCGCGTGAATATCCCTTCCTACGAGGTCAAAGTCGGCGACGTTATAACCTTCGCCGAGAGGTCGTCGCGCGCGGAACCGATTACCTACGGCCTGGAATACAACAGCGGTAAACTTTTACCGGAATGGTTGGAGTTCGACGCGAAGAAAGCGGAGGGCCGGATAGTCTCGCTGCCGACGAGGGAACAAATCCCGGTCCCCATCGACGAGCATCTCGTCGTCGAGTTTTACTCCCGCGTTTAGCGGCGACCTTTAAAACCAACGTACCGTGCAAAGGAGTGGGGTTGGCCCATGAAGGCTGAAGCTTTCAAAATGCCCCGAGGGGTCGAGTTCGAACCCGAGAGCGCGAAAGGCTCCTGGGGGAAGTACGTCATCGAACCCCTCGAGCAGGGCTTCGGACTTACGTTGGGGAATGCGCTCCGGCGCGTTTTGCTGTCCTCCATCGAGGGGACGGCCATCACCGCCGTCAAAATCGACGGCGTGCTTCACGAGTACTCGACTGTTCCGAACGTCTACGAGGATACCACCGAAATTATTATGAACCTCCGGTCGTTGGTGCTGCGCCTGGAAGCCGACCGCCCCAAGATGATCTACCTCGACGTCGAGGGCGAGGGGGAGGTCACGGGCCGCGATATCATAGCGGACCCGGACGTTAAGATAATCAACCCCGAACAGAAAATCGCGACGCTGGCCGAGGGCGGCCGCCTTAAAATGGAGATCGAAGTGGGCCGGGGCCGGGGATACGTCCCGGTGGAGCGCTCGCGCAGCGAGGACCGGCCGGCGGGCGTTATACCCGTCGACGCGGTGTACACGCCGGTGCGCAAGGTGAAATACGCCGTCGAGGAAACGCGCGTCGGCCAGCGCACGGACTACGACAGCCTCGTCGTCGAGCTCTGGACCGACGGCAGCATTAGCGCGAATCAAGCCCTCGACGCCGCGGCCCGCGTGCTGCGTTCCCACGTCGACATCTTCGTCGACTTCGAGACCAAACGGCCGCCCGCCAAAGCGCACGAAGACGAAGAGCGCGCCCGCTTGAAAGAACTACTGAAGCGGAACGTCAACGAGCTGGAGCTTTCGGTGCGGGCCGTGAACTGCCTCGAGATGGCGGATATCAGAACCATACGCGACCTCGTCGCGAAAACCGACGCCGAGATGCTGAAGTACCGCAACTTCGGCCGTAAGTCCTTGAACGAGATCAAAGAGGTCTTGACCAACATGGGCCTTTCGCTCGGCTTGGACGTAAGCGATATCGAGGAAAACTGATCATGCGCCACTGTAAGTATAAGAGAAAATTCTCGCGGACGCCGTCCCACCGGCGCGCGATGTTGTCCAACCTCGTTCGGTCGCTGTTCCATTACGAGCAGATCGGTACGACGGAGGCCAAGGCCAAGGCGGTCAAGGCCGTCGCCGACCGCCTCATCGACCGGGCGCGCGATGATTCCGTCCACGCCCGGCGTCTCGTCGCCCCCGTCGTCAAAGACCGCAACCTGGTGCATAAATTATTCCACGAGATCGCGCCCCTCGCCGAGGGTAAGGGCGGAGGTTACGTCCGCATCCTCAGAACCCACGAACGCCGCGGCGACGCCGCGCCGATGGTCCTCGTCGAGTTGGTGAACAAGACGCGCCGCTACTACGACCGCCGGAAGGCCGAGGAGGAAGCCCGGAAGGCGAAGAAGGAAGAAGCGCGTCAGGCCGCCGAAAAAGCCCAGGAGGCCGCCCAGGCCTCGGGCGGTGCGCCCGCCCCGGAGTAACCTTTCAAAAAATATTCAACCTGGCCGCACAGGCCGGGTTTTTTTTGACCGACACCGGCTAACAATGGAAAATGCTACTAAATGATTCTTAAATGGCGAGAACGCGGTTTCGTTCGTACTTCGTTATATAACTATATTATTATTCAAAACGTTACGATAATCACCCCAAAAAAGACTTGACTGCCACGACCCCTTATACTATTATATAATAACAGTTAGCATTACTATATGGGAGATGAAAATGGAGAAACCGAAGGCACTAAAAATGACGGCTCAGCGGCGGGTTATCCTCGAGGAACTCCGGAAAGAGAGGACCCACCCGTCGGCCGACGAGCTCTACCTGAGGGTCCGGCGGCGCCTGCCCGATATAAGTATGGCCACGGTTTATAGGAACCTGGAGATATTGTCCCAACACGGCCTCATTCGCCGCCTCTGGGAAGGCGGCGGGCCGAGGCGATACGACGGCGTTACGGACGAGCACTACCACGTTACGTGCGACCGCTGCGGCCGCATCGGCGACGTCCCGCTGGAGGCCGTCGACGGTTTTTTGAACGAAGCGCAAAAAATTACCGATTACGCCATCAAGGGTTATAGGTTGGAGTTCTACGGCTTTTGCCCGAGCTGTAAGGCCGAGGTAGCGGAAGCGGATGATTAGCGTCGGCCCGGAACCTCGGCCTAACGTTGTCGGGGACGGCGCTACTCCGGCTGCGGAAGTCCCGGACGACAGAGGAGGTTCGATATGGCCGGATTGAAGGGTACGCAGACGGAAAAAAACTTGTTGACCGCGTTCGCCGGAGAATCGCAGGCGCGGAATCGTTATACTTATTTCGCCGGCGTAGCGCGCAATGAGGGTTACGAACGGATAAGAGCCGTTTTCGAGGAGACCGCCGACCAGGAAAAGGAGCACGCCAAGCGCCTCTTTAAATTATTGGAGGGCGGCGAGGTCGAGATTCAAGCGGCGTACCCGGCGGGCGTTATCGGGACGACGGCCGAGAACCTGGAAGCCGCGGCCGGCGGCGAGTACTACGAGTGGAACGAGATGTATCCCTCGTTCGCGAAGGCGGCGCGCGAGGAAGGGTTCGACGACATCGCGGACATCTTCGAAGCCATCGCCGTCGCGGAGAAGCAGCACGAGAAGCGGTACCGCGGCCTGCTCGCCAACGTCAAGGCCGGGACCGTTTTCAAGAAGGATAAGCCGGTGGTATGGCGCTGCCGGAACTGCGGGTACCTGTACGAAGGCCTCGAGGCGCCGGACCCCTGCCCCGCGTGCGACCATCCCCGGGCGTATTACGAGGTGTTGTGCGAGAATTGGTAAGGGTCGAGGGAAGCGGCCGCATCTGAATAACCATTGAAGTGGGCATGAACCGCTGCGGCACCCTCGCCCGGAAAGCGTGGACAGGCCGCGGCGTTTTCGTCCGCGGCGTTAAACCCGACCGTTTCGCTTGCCGAACGCTATCCGACGAAAGGAGAGGGGCGCAATGGACGTACAAGAGGCGATACGGACGCGACGGGCGTACCGCTCCCTCGCGCCGGTCGAAATAACGGAAGAGCTCATTCGCGATTTGGCCGAGTGCGCCGGCCTCTCCGCGTCGTGCTTCAATAACCAGCCGTGGCGTTTCGTCTTCGTCTATGACCCCGAACAGTTGGCCCGGATGCGCGAAGTGATGTCTAAGGGCAACGAGTGGACCTTCGACGCTTCCATGATAATCGTCGTCCTCAGCAAGAAGGAATACGATTGCGTCATACGGGAACGGGAGTACTACCTCTTCGACGTCGGCATGGCGACGGCCTTTCTTATTTTGCGCGCCACCGAGCTCGGCCTGGTCGCGCACCCCATCGCCGGCTACAGCCCCCGCAAGACGCGCGAGGTCCTGGGCATTCCGGAGGATACGGAAGTCGTGACGCTGGTGAACGTGGGCCGGCACGCCGACGCCGTTAGCCCGGTGTTGTCGGAGGAGCAGGCCGCGGCCGAGAAGGAACGGCCCGCGCGGTTGCCGTTCGAGGAGACCGCGTACCTCAACCGCTATCCCGCGGGCGAACGGTAGCGTCTTGCGCGCGGCGAACCGGAGCGTTTGCCTCGTTATGGTATTAATACCTTTAGCCGTGGCCGCGGACGCGGGGCCCGCCGAGCGGGGCCCCCCCAACCGGCTGGCGGGCGAGAAGAGCCCCTACCTTCTCGCGCACGCGCACGACCCGGTCGACTGGTATCCCTGGGGCGAGGAGGCGTTCGCCCGGGCGCGGGCCGACGACAAGCCCATCTTCCTCTCCGTGGGCTATTCCACCTGCCATTGGTGCCACGTGATGCAGCGCGAGTCCTTCCGGGACGAGGAGGTGGCCGCGCTCCTCAACGAGCATTTCGTCTGCGTCAAGGTCGACCGCGAGGAGCGGCCCGACGTGGACCACGTCTATATGGCGGCGTGCCAGCTGATGACCGGAGGCGGCGGCTGGCCCCTCACGGTAGTCATGACGCCCGACGGTCGGCCCTTCTTCGCCGGCACCTATTTTCCCAGAGAGGCGCGCTTCGGCCGCGCGGGCATGCTCGAGCTCGTCCCCCGCGTAGCCGAGCTGTGGGCGACGAGGCGCGACGAACTCCTGGCCACGTCGAACGAGGTCGTCGGCCTGCTCGAGCGCACGTCGTTCGACTCCGGCGCCGCCGAGCTCGACGAGGCCGCGTTGGCCGCCGCGTTCGACCGCCTCCGCGATAATTTCGACCAGCGGCACGGCGGCTTCGGCGCCGCGCCCAAGTTCCCCACGCCCCACAACTTCTATTTCCTGCTGCGGTACGGCCGCCGCACGGGCGAGGGGCGCGCGCGGGAGATGGTCGAGGAGTCGCTCGCGGCCATGAGGCGCGGCGGCATATACGACCACGTCGGCTTCGGCTTCCACCGCTACGCCACCGACGCCGCGTGGCGCGTTCCCCATTTCGAGAAGATGCTCTACGACCAGGCGCTCTTGGCGACGGCGTACGTTGAGGCGTACCAGGCCACGGGCGACGAGGATTACGCCCGGACGGCGCGCGAGGTCTTCGCGTACATATTGCGGGACATGACCGCGCCGGAGGGCGCATTTTACGCCGCCGAGGACGCGGACAGCGAGGGCGTCGAGGGGAAGTTCTACCTCTGGACCGAGCGCGATATAAGGGAAGTATTAAACGGCGACGAGGCGGGTTTAATAATCGACGTCTTCAACGTCGAGGCCGAGGGCAATTTCGCCGAAGCGGCCGCCGCCGGCCCGAGCGGCGCCAACGTGCTTTTTATGGACCGGCCCCTTTCGGAAGTAGCGGCCGAGCGCGGCGTGCCGGAGGACGAGCTCCGAGGCCGCCTCGAGGCGGCGCGGGAGAAACTTTTCCGGGCGAGGGAAGGCCGCGTACGCCCCGGCCGCGACGATAAAATATTGACCGATTGGAACGGCCTTATGGTCGCCGCGCTGGCGAAGGGGGCCCGGGCGTTCGACGAGCCGGCGTACGCCGACGCCGCGGCGCGGGCCGCGGCCTTTATCCTCGCGCATATGGCCGACGGCGACGGCCGCCTCTACCACCGCTACCGCGACGGCGAGGCCGCCGTGGCCGCCTTCCTCGACGACTACGCCTTCCTGACGTGGGGATTGCTGGAGCTCTACGAGGCGACCTTT
Source organism: bacterium (assembly GCA_035528975.1). Classification (GTDB taxonomy): domain Bacteria; phylum RBG-13-66-14; class B26-G2; order WVWN01; family WVWN01; genus WVWN01. The sequence goes on along the minus strand of DATKXQ010000139.1, from coordinate 1,387 downwards.
GACGCGCGATACTTGAGGGCCGCGCTCGAGCTCGCGCGCACGACGGTGGACCTGTTTTGGGACGAGCGCAACGGCGGCTTCTTCTACGCCGCGGCCGACGCGGAGGATTTAATCGTCCGCCGCAAAGAAGTGTACGACGGCGCCACGCCCTCGGGCAACGCCGTCGCGGCGCTCAACTTGCTGCGGCTGGCGCGGCTGACGGGCGATACCTCCTGGGAGGAGAAGGCCGCGGCGACGACGCGGGCCTTCTCGGGCACGGTGGCTAAAGCGCCGGCCTCGTTTCCCTTTATGATGACGGCGCCGGCCTTCGCCCTCGGGCCCTCCTACGAGGTCGTAGTTGTCGGCGACGCGGCGGCCGACGACACGCAAGAGATGTTGCGCGCGCTCGCCCGGGCGTACGTCCCCAACGCCGTCGTCGCGTTCAAGCCGGCCGGCGACGACGAATCCGAAATAGTCGAGCTCGCGGAATATACCCGGGACCTGTCGCAGGTGGGCGGCCGGGCGACGGCGTACGTCTGCGAGGGCTTCAGCTGCCGCGCGCCCACGCACGACGTGGCCGAGATGCTCGCGTCGCTCGGCGCCGAGGGGAACGTGGCGCCGTAACTTTCATATTTACGCTGGAATAATTTTATCTATTTAATTATATTTAACCGCGAAAGGAGAACGCCATGGCCGAGAGAAAGGGACTGGTAACCATGGGCGGCAACGCGGCGACGCTGGTCGGCGACGAGGTTAAAGTGGGCGACGAGGCCCCGGACTTCGTCGTCGTCGACAACGACCTCAAACCTGTCAACTTCTCGTCCTATCGCGGGAAGATATGCGTCATAGCCGCCGTGCCGTCGTTGGATACCGCGGTGTGCTCGACGGAGACGCATCGTTTCAACAGCGAGGCCGCGGCGTTGGGCGAAGACGTCGTCATCCTCACCGTAAGCATGGACCTTCCCTTCGCGCAGAAGCGCTGGTGCGGCGCGGAGGGCGTGGACCGCGTCGTTACGTTGTCGGACTACCGCGACGCGTCGTTCGGCCTGGCGTACGGCGTGCTTATCAAAGAGGTGCGCCTGCTGGCCCGTTCCGTCTTCGTCGTAGGCCGCGACGGCGTCGTGCGCTACGTCGAGCTCGTGCCCGAGCTGGGCCGGGAGCCGAATTACGAGGCGGCCTTGGCCGCGGTCCGGCAGTTGACGTAAAACCGCGCCGGGGGTATTCGGTATGGCCGAGAGAGAGTTAAACGTGCTCGTCGGGGGCGAGGCGGGGCAGGGCCTCGCGACGGTGGGTTCCATCCTGACCAGGGGCCTCGTGCGCGCCGGCTATCGCGTCGTCGTGACGCAGAGCTACCAGTCGCGGATACGCGGCGGCCACAACACCTTCGCCGTCCGCGCGAGCGTCGACG
>DATKXQ010000138.1:0-22475 GCA_035528975.1 bacterium | reverse complement strand
ATCGAATAAACCTATGGCGATAAACGAATATCCCAAAGAATCCTGCGGCGTATTCGGCATATTCGGACACCCGGAAGCCTCCACGCTTACTTACCTCCAGCCAAACCTTCTCGAAAGACTCGAAATCTACCTTGCGCTGGGCTACGACGTAATCGCCGGTGTGGTACACGACTATGTATTCTACGTGGACGGTATTGAATTCGCCCTCTTTTTCGTACGCTTTGATATTCAGAATCTTTACGGGTGACTTGCCGCCCGTGCGCGTTATCACTACGGCGCGGCGGGCTTCTGCGGGGATGCCGGCGTCCCGCGCTTCCGTTTCTACTCGCTCGACCGGGTATAGCTCTTCGCGCGGCACCATAGCCGTCGGCAAAAGCAGCAGGGCAATTAAAACGAGTATCATGTGTCCCCACCCACCGCGTATCCTACGCCGTCAACCGGCGGACCACCTCGTCGTAGTGGGCTTCCACGCCGCCCATGTCGAAACGGAACCGGTCCTTGTCGAATACTTCCCCCGTTTCGGCGTCCCATATGCGGCACGTATCCGGGGATATCTCGTCGCCCAGGTAGATGTCGCGCCCCCGCTCGCCGAACTCCAATTTGAAATCCACGAGCGCGAGGCCGCGCCCGCGCATATATTTTTTTAATACCCGGTTTATTTCGAAGGCTTTTTCCTCGACCTCGGCCAACGGACGTTCCTTCATATACCCCAATATAAACACGTGGTTGCGGTTCATCATCGGGTCGTGGAGAGCGTCGTCTTTGAGGTAATATTCCAGGAGGGGTTTTTTCAGCCGCGTCCCCCGCTCGAGGCCGTAACGCTTCGCGATGCTTCCCGCGACGACGTTGCGGATGACGATCTCGACGGGAAACATATCCAACCGCCGTACGAGCAGCGACCGCTCGTCGACTTGTTCCAGAAAGTGATTCGGGATGCCGCGCCGCTCCAGAACCTCGAACAGCTTCGCCGACATCAGCGCGTTGTATTTACCCTTCTGAGCAATGGTCCCCTTCTTAACGCCGTCGAACGCCGTGGCGCTATCCTTGAACTCGGCCCACAAGACGCCGCGGGTATCGGTCTCGTATATCCGCTTGGCCTTACCCTCGTACAGGAGTTTCCCTTTATGCATGCTTTTCCCCGGAGCCGCCGTTCGCGTTGCGCCATTCTATAGAATTGGATAAGACTTGTCAAATATAATTTGTGGGATGCGGTTTCGCCTACCGCCGCTCGGCTGTTGCTCCCGGCGGCGGAGCACTACAACCCGGTTTAAGCCGGCCCAAACGCCCCGGCTACGGTTCTATCGTCATTTTCGGTATCGCGGCCCCCTCGGTCCGGACGAGCCGTCCCCTCTCATCCATAATAGGCTTTACGGTCGCGTACAACGTTACGTAACCGCCCTCGGCGTTGCGGAACCTAATTTCGTAAATAATCGTCCGCTTCTCGGTTCTCATAACGTGGTTTTTGGCTGAAACTAGCGGCTTGTCGGCCGGGTGAATTAGCTCGAACCAGAACGTCGAGCGTTCGTAGAAATGCCGCCGGTCGTGGCCTAAAATCACTTCGGCGGACGGGTTAACGTAAATCATGCGGCCGTTGACTTCATCGTAAGCCCACAGAATAGCCGGGCTTTCTTCTACCAGTAGTTTCAATCTCTCCGCGTCGTCCATGGCCTTTCCCGGCGGGGATTCCAAACGGCGGCCGGACGCCGCCGCGCTTCCCCTCGTACGTTATCGTATTGTTACGTCCCCTAAATCTTAAATGACCATCTGCAGAATTCGTCCGGGCCGAGGTCATCCGGCGGGCATCGTACGCATTCAGTTGCGATGCGTTCGTCCACGGCCTTCGCGAATTCGCCGAATTCGACGATGCCTACCGATTTGCAAGGGAAGTCCGGCAATCCTTTGCGGCGCCGGGCCTCCTGGACCCGGCATCCTTTCATCGCAAAAGTTAAAGTATTTTCTGATAATACGACCTCTTGGTCGTTCAAAGCGTGGTACATACGGAACTTCAAAGCTTCGGACAAAGCCGGCAGGCCGCCTCCCGGCGCGATATTCCGCGCTTCCATTATCCGGCGAGCCTCGATGGGCGCGAATTTGCGCCATGCCTCGCGGTCGTATTTAATCGCCTCTTCCGTCCCCAAATCCTTCTCCACGGATAAAAACCAGCAACCGTCGTGCGCGAGCCAACATTTCGCGTAGGCCTTAATAAGTGCTATGAGGTCAACAGACGCAAGGTCCTCATAATTCACGCTATATACCTCCTCAACGTCAAGCCATAATTTTTTTAATAAGCCACGAGACGTTTTCCGCGAGGTCGATTATCGTTTTGACGCCCTCCTCGTCCGCCAGCGCTTCTCCTTTGGCGCCGCCGAAGGCCACGGGCCAGTAAATCGCGCCGGGCACTATCATGCTATTAATCAAGAAGAAATAATTGATCTGGGCAACGGTGAAATTTTGGCCCGCGCGGCGGGCTACGACGATGGGCGCGCCTACTTTACGCCGCAAAAGGCCGCCGTTGGCGCGCGAGACGTATCCAACGCGGTCGACGAAAGCCGTCATTTCGGCCGTCGCGGCCCCGAAATAAACGGGCGTCGCGAGGATTAACCCGTCGGTGTCGTATAGGGCCGGGAGCATTCGGGCCAGGTCGTCGTCGCGGCCGTGGCACCGGCCGTCCTTTTCTTTCCTGCACTTCAGACAAGCCGTACAAGGTAATATCTGCTTCCCCGCCAGCGATATCTTTTCGACGTCAATGCCTTCGGCCTTAACCGTCTTCAGGGCGAGGTCGAGCAGCTGTTCGCTATTTCCGCCCGGCCGCGGCGAGCCGCATACTCCTGTTACTCTCACGTCATCCCCTTTGGGTAAACGAGTCTCGGTTGCTTTGAAATAGTAATAGAACGCGGCTCTTTTTACAAGCTTAATACCTCCGGGGAGGCGACGGGTCCCGCAAAAAAGCGCCCGTAAAGGCGCTTTTTTCTTGCGGCGTAAAATAGCGGGGTCACCGGGAAGAGGGCGCTTCCTGGCCGACGGCCGCGACGGGCCGCGCGGGGCGACGACCGCGAGTGCGGCGCTCCAAAAGCTGGAGCAGCTCGCCCTTGCGCCGCTGCCACTTCCTTACCAGGTTGTGGCCGTAGTACGTGACCGCTGCGGCAAACCAGTGGAAACGCCGGATTTCCCTCAGAACCCGGGCCCACGAATAAAACTCGCGGTGCGCCTTGATGAGGCCCATTTGGAGTTCGAGGGGCGTCATGCGCGCCGGCTCGATGACGACGTGATGGCCGTCGTAGAGGCTCCAGTCGTGGCTGAATATCCTGCCCTCGCGCTCGAGGCGCTCGTGCAGGTCGGTGCCGGGCAGCGGCGTCAAAGCCACGAATTGGGCCGAATCTATCTCATGCTTCTTGGCGAACGCGACCGTTTCGGCGGCGGTCTCAGGCCCGTCGGCTTCGCCGCCGAACATGAACATCCCGTGAATCCAGATGTTGTGTTTGCGGAGCGTCTCGATACACCGGACGATGTCGTCGCGGGTTTGCCCCTTTCGAAAGCCGGCCAGCGTTTCGTTATTGATCGATTCGAAACCTATCGCGAGGCTATCGCACCCCGCCCGTCTCATCAGCTTTACCAATTCTTCGTCTCGTCCGACGTCGACGCCCGCCTGCGCCATCCACCGGGGCGCCCCTTTGAGACGCGCCAGGCCTTCGACGACTTCGCGCACGTACCGCCGGTTCGCGGTGAAGTTATCGTCGACGAAGAATATGTGCCTTTGACTAACCCGCCTTACCTCGGCGACGACGTCCTTTGCCGACCTCGTCCTTATCTTGTGGCCGAACAGCGGCGTAACGGCGCAGAAGTCGCAATGGCGTGGGCAACCCCGACCCGCGGCCAAAGGATATACCTTCATGCGACGGGCCCCTTTCATCAACGAGAAGTCGGGCCAGGGCAACCCGTCCAGTTTCTCCAACAAAGGCCGCAACGGCTCGTGGACCGTATCGCCGTCTACCCGGTGCGACAGGTTCTTGATGCCGGCGGGGGAAGCGCCCGCGGCGAGGGCCTCGGCCAACTCGGGCAGCGCGAACTCGCCCTCTCCCCGTATGACGTAATCCCCGTATCGCAGGGCTTCGTCCGGGCAATAAGTGGCATGGGAACCGCCGAAAACCACGGGTATGCGGGCTAACTTCAGCGCCCGCCCCAAGCGATAGCCGCCGGGGGCCGTCGACGTAGTTATCGAAATGCCGACCAGGTCGGAGCGGAGAATATCGCGAAAATCCGCCGCCGAGCGGCGCGCAACGCAATCGCAATAGAATTGAACGTCGTGACCCTGCCGGGCTAAAACCGTAGCCAATAGCGGGAGCCCTAGCCGCGGGAAAGAATACTTGGAATAAATATGATAGTCGGCGGCTTCGGGTTCGATTAACGAAATCTTCACCGGGTCCCCCTTTCCGGGACGGCAGTAAATACAAAACCGCGCAGGCGCTCGCCCACGCGGGCGCATGGTCTTATGGCTGGGGAGGGAGGATTCGAACCCCCGCATACGGATCCAGAGTCCGCTGTCCTACCCCTAGACGACTCCCCAAATTTACCCCTTATTGTAAACTAATCCGGCTTATGAGTCAATGGTAAAAGCCGGTTCCTCGCGCCCGCGGCTCCCCCACCACGTTGTCTATCGCCGCCCGGCCTCACCGCGCTACGCCTCGAATCTCGTACACGCCGTCGTCGTATATGACCGTCGTGTGTCCTCCTAAATAGACCTCCCACTTCTTCCTGGTGGAGGCGGGATAGTAACTCCAAAAGTACGAGGCCGCCGTTTTATTGGTCATTATATAAGCGGCGCCCAGGTCTTCGACGAAGGCCGAAACCTCGGCGTCGCCCTCCAACTCGCCGACGGTATAGATTATCTCCGACGCGTCGCAAAACGGGTCGCCTATCGCGTTCCGCTCGAGGTATAAGCGAGAGTTGTCGAAAATCAATAATACGGTCGAGTCTATCGGCAGCGTTTCGTTCGCGAACTTATGGGCGCGATAGCCGGGAGCCCACTTCGAGAGAAAGCCGTCCGCTCCTTCCCTTTGATAGTCGGCGAACCTCTCTCCGTAGTTGACCGCGTGGCCGAGGTTCAGGAAATACCCGAATAAAATAATCGCCGCTACGGTCACGGCCGCGGCGACCTTACGCGCCCTTCCGCGAAATACCTCCGTCCCGGCCGCGAATACCCCCGCGCTCAAAACGGCCGTCGCGGCCACCGCCGCGCCCAGGAAACGGAGCTGTTGCGAGCCGATAAGGGCCCACGAAGCGAAATTGAACGCGGAAAATAGAATTAGCCGCCACCGTCTAAACCAGACCAGGGCCAACGGTACGGCAAGTAAGCTGAAAGGCCAAAGGCTGCCGGCGAAGAACGGATAACCCTTGTCGGCCATTACGGAAACGCGGTACGGCAATAGCAAGTAATCGAGCCAACCGCGCCCCATCCCCACCGCGCGCATGGACCGCACGATGCCGGCCGCCGCCTCCGGCGAGAGGTCGCGGCCGCCCCATAACCCGTAACACGCCGGGAATACCGGGTTCCCCCGCTCGACGTACGCCTTCACGAGCCAGGGCGATACGACCGCCAGAGCCGTAACCAGGAAAATTAGCGCCGCCTTCACCTTCAAACGCTTTTTAGCGAAATCCCACGCCAAAAGAGGCGCGAAACCTACCAGCGCGTGCAGCCCGGTATACTTCACCGAGAGCGCGGCGCCCAATAATACCCCCGCCAGCGCCGCGTCGGCTTTGCCGCGGAACCCGTCCAGATAAACGTTCAAGGCCATTAGCGCAAACGCGGCCAGTACGAAGTCCGTATAAGCTACGTTAAACAGGTAAGCGAACGTGGGCGTGAAAAAAACTATTACCGCCGCGGTCGTCGCCCATAGATTATCGAGATACCGCCGAGCGAGGCGCCACGTCGACACTACCAGGAGGAAATTGATGAGCGGCGCCACCGCGGCCGCGGCGCCGATGCCGTCCCACGCGTACGCCCACGTGAACATCATCTCCGCCCCCAGGGGCATCGAGGCGTATGCGAGACGGGGCATGTAAACGAAGCCGTGTTCCGCCAGGATGCTTTTGGGAACGTAAAGGTGGTATACGACGACGTCCCAGCTGAACGGCGGTTGGCCCACGCAGGACGCCGCGGCGACGACGAAAGGTAGCGCCGCCAGGATAAGTAACAGCCACCCGGCCGAGAACCCGGGCCGCGACGCCTCGACGTATTCCGACGCGCCGCGGACCAGCCGCCATAACGCCGGCGCCGACAACGCCGTGATTGCCAGTACGACGACGCGCACGAGCCAGACGTAAAGCAAACCCGTCGCCGCCAACGCGAAAGCCGCCAGCCCGAAAACGACCCACCCCACGGCGAGGTCGACTTCCCAATGGCCGCGATTTCGCCTGAATACGAGCCGCGTTACGGCCCGGCCCGCGTAGTAGGCGGCCCACGCCAACGCGGCGAACAGGAAGACGTGGCCGGCCTGTTGGGCATTGCATAACAATTGCTCCCGGAAAGCCGGGTGCTCGTATATGAACGCGGCCGCGGCGGCGACGAAACCGCCGCCGATGACGCCAACCGTCAATACTCGCAACGACTTGCGCATAAAGCTTATAAGAAAAACCGCGCCGTCAACCGACTCCCGTTAACGTCGCGCTCGAACGTAGTTACTTCGCGAAAATCTTTCCGTGCGCATGACGAGGGCCGCGCCGAAAACGCCCGGCCGGACAAGGTCGCGGCGCCGCCCGGATTTCTCCGTCATTACAAGGGAACCCCTCGCGTGGAAGGCCGCCGTATTTCCGGGAACGTCTACCTCTTATACGCCGCCGTGGCTCTCATCAACCTCTTGACGACGCGCTCCTGCCCCATCAGCTGCGCCATATCGAATAGCGACGGCCCCACCGCTCGGCCGGAGAGCGCGGCGCGCATCGCGTGTATAATTTTGCCCGCGCCGATGCTTCTCTCCTCGGCCAGGCTCCGGACCTTTTCATCCACCGTATGCGCGTTGAAATCCGTAAGCGAAGCGCACGCCTCCGCGACGTCGCGTAGTATATCCGCCCCCCCGGGCAACTTGAGCAGGTTCTTGAGAGCTCTGTCGTCGTATTCGATCTTCTCGGTGAAGAAGAAGCTTATGAGCCCGGGCGCTTCGCCCAACGTCTTTATCTTCTCGTGCTCGAGGGCGAGCGCCGCGGCGGCGAGGGCGGCGTTGTCGTCGGCCGCCGCAGTTATCAAACCGGCCCGCTCGAGCCAGGGCCGGGCCCGCGCGAACAGCTCGGCATCGCTCAAACCCCTCAGATAGACGCCGTTCATCCACCTGAGCTTGTCGACGTCGAAAACGGCGCCTTTCTTACCGACTCGCTCGAGGGAGAAATGCTTCTTCAGATCCTTGAGCGTAAACAATTCTCGCTCGTCGTCGTACGACCAACCGAGCAGCGCCAGGAAATTGACGAGCGCCTCCGGGAGGTACCCCTCCTCCTCGTATTCGAGGACGGCCTTCGCGCCGTGGCGCTTCGAAAGCCGGCTCTTGTCCGGCCCGAGGATGAGAGGCACGTGGGCGAATACCGGCGGCTCGAAACCCAACGCCCGGGCGACGGCTAGCTGGCGGGGCGTATTCGAAATGTGGTCCTCGCCCCGTATGACGTGGCTTATCGCCATCGTCGCGTCGTCCACGGCGCACACGAAATTATACGTCGGCGAGCCGTCCGGCCGGGCGATTACGAAGTCGTCCAAATCCTCGACCCGTATGTCGACGCGGCCGCGTATCAGGTCGTCGTACGCGAGGTCCGCGCCTTCGGGAAGTCTGAATCGGACACACGGCGGGACGCCCCGCGACGCGAAAAGTTCGCGGTCCCGGGGCGACAGGTCGGCGCAGCGGCCGTCGTAGCGGGGCGCCAGGCCGGCCTCGCGCATCTGCCCGCGCCGCTCCTCCAACTCCTCGGTCGTACAGAAACAATCGTACGCGGAGCCGGCTCCCCGCAACTTCGCCAAATACTCGTCGTAGACGGCGCGGCGTTCCGACTGCCGATACGGGCCGTACTTCCCTTCCGCCTCGGGACCCTCGTCCCACTCCAGGCCGAGCCATTTCAGGGCGTCGACGATGGAACGGTAGTATTCCTCGCTGGAGCGCGCCGCGTCCGTATCCTCGAGCCGGAGCACGAACGCCCCCTTGTGGCGGCGCGCGAACAGGTAGTTGAACAACGCCGTCCGGGCGCCGCCGACGTGGAGGTTCCCCGTCGGCGCGGGCGCGAACCGGACGCGCACGGCCTCCTTAACCATCACACATCCTTTTAATGCACCGGCCAGGCGTCGCCGTACAGCTCGGCCCACGCCCGATCCATGAACAGCAGGAACGTCAGGATCGCCGTCGTGACGTCCTCGACGGCGCGGGGGCCTTCGTGTTGGTAAGACCGGGCGATAGCCGCGACGATACTCCTCAGATCGGGCCTCTCCGCCTCGATATAATCCATGAGGGCGTCGAGGTGCCCACCCAGGTCATCGACCTCGCCCAGGTACGCGAGCAGACGTTCGACGTCTTCCTCGCCGAGGGCCGGCAGCATTTTCTCGATTCCGACGAATCCGTCCATAGGCCACGGCGATTCTAACATAAAATAATTATCCGCCGCCCTATTTTTACTGGCCGCGCGCGTTGCGGTATATTAAACTCTGGCGTCCGGGCCCGGGGCCCGGGCGCTACGAACGAGACGGCGATGAACGTTTATTTAAGAAAAACGTGGCATCTCCTCGGGCTGGTATTCCCCGCCTTATACTACTTCGGCGTCCTGTCCCAAGCGTGGGTTTTGGCCGTAGTCGGGGGTATCGTCGCCGGCGCCATCGTCCTTGAGGTTCTACGGTTTACGAGCGCGGCCGTCGCCGCGGCCTTCGCCGTCGTTTTCCGCCGCATCATGCGCGACGACGAATTCAAAACCCTCAACGCGACCATCCCCTATCTCGCCGCCACGTTCGTCGTCCTCCTCATATTCCCTCGCGTCATCGCGTGCGTCGCGCTGGCTTTCCTCGCGCTCGGCGACACGGCCGCGGAACTCGTGGGCCGCGCCGTCGGCCGGGTCCGCATAGTCGGCCCGAAAACACTCGAGGGAACGCTCGCCTGCTTCGCCGTATGTTTCCTCGCAGGGTGGCATTTCCTGGGTTGGAAGCCGGCGCTGGCGGGGGCCGGCGCGGCGGCCCTCGCGGAGTTGCTGAGCAGCGGTTGGACGGACAATTTTACGATTCCCCTCGCCGCCGGCGCCGCGGTGTGGCTCGCGGGCTATCTCGCGCATACCGGCCTACCTTAGGCCCCGGCGCGGAAGCATTACCCTTGAACCTCGCCTTATTATGTATTATGATTATATGAGCATATGATTACATAGTAATAAGTTAACGATGCGAAAAAGCGTCGAAATCTTCAAAGCCCTCGGCTCGACCAACCGCGTACGCATCCTCGCGGCGCTATCGTCGCGGCCGGCGTGCGTTTGCGAATTGGCGCACGCCCTCTCGTTGAACCAGCCCAACCTCTCCCGCCACCTCCGCGTACTGGAAAACGCGGGCCTGGTAGTGAGCCGCCGCGCGGGGGGTTGGACCGATTACCGGTTACTCGAAAACGCCGGAACCACACCCATTATCGAATTGATACGGGAGCTGGCGCCGGCGGACGAAACGCTCAAGAGAGACGTAAAAGCACTAAAGAAAGCCGACCGCGTTCGAATACGAAAGTGTAACCGGCGGCGATGAGGAACCCGCCGCCGGCTTTCGCGAGGAGGTCTCCATGAAAATAGAAATTTTCGGGGCCGGCTGCCCGCGGTGCGAACAGACCCACCGCGCGATAATAAACGCCGCCGCCGAGCTCGGCGTCGCCGCCGATATCCAATACGTCACCGACGTCGCCACGATGGCCGACCGGGGCATCATGTTAACGCCCGCGGTCGTCGTCGACGGCGAGGTAGTTATGAAAGGCCGAATCCCCACGCCGGCGGAAGCCAAGGCGTTGCTCAAAAAATATAATAAGTGACGGGTTCGCTTACCGACAACCCGCCTGCACATGCCGGCCGAACAAGTTAAACGTCTGTCTTTCCTCAACCGCTTCCTGACGCTGTGGATCTTCGTCGCCATGGCCGTCGGGATCGGCCTCGGTTACCTCTCCCCGAAGCTGACTGCTTTCGTCACGGGCCTTCGGGTCGGGACCACCTCCATCCCCATCGCCGTCGGCCTTATCTTGATGATGTATCCGCCGTTGGCGAAGGTCCGCTACGAGGAAATGGGCCGCGTATTTCGGAACTTCCGCGTCCTGAGCTTATCGCTGGTTCAGAACTGGATAATCGGGCCGGTAATAATGTTCGCCCTGGCCGTAATATTTCTGCGCGGCTACCCCGAATATATGGTCGGCCTTATAATGATAGGCCTCGCGCGGTGCATCGCGATGGTGATCGTGTGGAACGACCTGGCGGGCGGTGACGCCGAGTACGCCGCCGGCCTCGTGGCGTTGAACTCGTTGTTCCAGGTTATCTTCTATTCGGTTTACGCGTACGTATTCGTTACCGTATTCCCCGCGTGGCTGGGTCTTGAGGGGGCGACGGTAGACGTAACGATAGGCCAGATCGCGAAAAGCGTATTCATATATCTGGGCGTCCCCTTCGCGGCGGGAGTAATAACGAGGTTCGCGTTCCTCAAATTCCGGGGCCGCGAATGGTACGAGAGCCGCGTTGTCCCGAAGCTTTCGCCCATCACGCTCGTGGCGCTCCTGTTTACGATCGTCGTTATGTTCTCCTTAAAAGGGGAATTTATCGTCAAAATCCCGTTGGACGTTTTGCGGATCGCCGTACCTTTAATTATATATTTCGTCTTGATGTTCTTCGTCTCGTTTGCCATGAGCAAGAAGCTGGGCGCGAATTACGCGCAATCCGTGACCCTCTCCTTTACCGCGGCGTCCAATAACTTCGAGCTGGCGATAGCCGTGGCCGTCGCCGTCTTCGACCTGGATTCGGGGGAGGCGTTTGCCGCGGTTATCGGCCCGCTGGTCGAAGTCCCCGTACTGATCGGCCTCGTCAACGTCGCGTTGTGGTTCAAGAAGCGATGGTTCCACGAGTGACGGGGCGTTCCGTTTGAAAAAAAGCGGCCCGCAGGCCGCTTTTTCATTACGGTTTTACGCTCGGCGCGCCGCCGCCATCAACGGAACAACGCCTTGACGCGGCCTACGGAAGACGGTTCGACCGCCACCTCGCCCCACGTCGCGAGCTTCGCCTGGTAGACGGTTTTGGCGTTGACGTTCTGCACCCACACTACGAAGTGCAGATTGTTTTTGGCCCAACTTCCGGCCAGCGTCCCGGCCACGGTGACCTGCTTCGCCTCGTTGTCGTTGATGGTAAAAGGCGTGCCGGTCGCGTTCGGGTACATTTTGCGCAGGACGTGGTGGTAGCTGTTGCCGGAGTAGCTCAGGTTCTGTTCCGTGACGGCGCAGTGGAAGCGCAGGCCCGTGCTCGACATGGACCCTTTTCGCGTTATCGTGGCCCGCAGCGTAAAGTTATCGCCGGCGGCGGTAATCTTCAGTTTTATGTTCAGGGGGCTCGCGACCTTTTTCCGAGTCGCGAAGAGGTTCGGCCACGACGTGTAGGGCAAGTTGGTCACGGCCCCGTCGAAGACGGCCGTGGGCGTAACGGTGATTCCGTAATACGAGCACCGCACGTCGGCGTCGCCGGTAACGAAGGGGCCTATCCCCCCCCACGTCGGGTGGTACTCGAGCGGCGCGAACCTGTCGCGATTGTCGAGGTATATTTGATGCAGCTGCTTTTCCGCAGGCAGACATTCTATTCAAGAAGTAGACGTCCCGATTTCGCCGAGAACGACGCGCTCGAAACCGGCGGCCGGGAACGCGACGCCCGCGCACAGCGCCCATAGAACAAATTTCCTCATCGGCTTTTCCTCCTTCTTTGCCTTCGTATACGTGAGTAGAATAATAGTAAACCGCGCCCATTGCAAGTTTAAACTGCGGGCGGCGGTTCGTACCGCGGCGCGATGAGGGCCCGACGGCGAGACCTATTTCCCGAACGCGCGGGGCCGCCCGGCCTATTTTACCTTGATTTCGCACGGGCCGTTCTTTATAATGGCCGTCGATATTCAAGGAGGATTTCATGCACGCGGTGGTTTGTATCAAACAAGTCCCCGATACCCAAGAGATCCAGGTGGATTTCGACGCGGGCGTAATAAAGCGGGAAGGGGTGCCCCTGATAATCAACCCCTTCGACGAGTTCGCGGTCGAGGAGGCGGTCCGGCTTAAAGAAAAATACGGCGGCACCGTAACCGCCGTAACGCTGGGGCCGCCGTCGGCCGACGAGGCTCTCCGCACCGCGCTCGCTATGGCGTGCGACGCCGCCGTCCACGTGTGGGACGACGCCTTCGAAGGCGGCGATACGCGGGCTACGGCGGCCGTCCTGGCGAAGGCCATAGAGAAAATCGGAGAATTCGACGTCGTCTTTTTCGGCAAAGCCACGTTCGACGGCGACACGGGCCAGGTAGGACCGCGGGTCGCCGCGCTCCTCGGCCTCCCCATGCTCAGCTTCGTCGCCAAAATCGAGGAAGTCGATTTCGACTCCAAAAATATTACGGTGGAGCGGCTCCTCGAGGCCGGCCGGGAAAAGGTCCGGGCGCCGCTGCCGGCCGTAATATCCGTCGTGAAAGAGATAAACGAGCCGCGCTACCCCTCGCTTATGGGCATCCGGAAAGCCAAGAAGGTGGAGGTTCCCGTCTGGGATGCCGCGGCCCTGAACCTGGAACCCGGGGGCGTCGGCGCCGCCGGCTCGTTCGCCATCCTGGAACGCATCTACCGGCCGCCGACGCGAGAGGGCGGCGAAATCATTACGGGCGAACCGGCGGAAACGGCCAAAGCGTTAGCCGAGAAACTCATCGACCAGGGCATAGTTTAATCGAGGACGACCTATGGGTAACGACGAACACAGCGGAATACTGGTATATATCGAACGGCGCCGGGGCGGCGGCGCGGCTCCCGTGGCGCTGGAAATATTGGGGAAAGGCCGCGAGCTGGCCGACAAGCTGGGCTGCGAACTTGCGGCCGCGGTTTTCGGCCCGGGCGCCGGCGACGACGCCGCCGGCTTATTCGCCGCGGGCGCGGACCGCGTTTACGTCGTCGCGAACGACGCGCTGAAGGATTTTACGTCGCGCCCCTACGGCAAAGCCCTGGCGCAGCTGGGCCGGGAAATGAAACCCGCCATAATCCTCGCCGGCGCGACGACGCAGGGGCGCGACCTCGCCGCCGCCGCGGCCACCTACCTCGAAACCGGCCTCGCGGCCGATTGCGTCGGATTGGACCTGACCGACGCGGGCCTGTTGCGGCAGACGCGTACAACGTGCGGCGGCCGCGTCATGAGCGATTGGATAACGCCCGACGCCCGGCCGCAATTCGCGACGGTGCGGCCTAAAGCGATGAAACCGCTCGACCCCGACCCGTCTCGTTCGGGAGAAACGGTAACCTTCGAGGCCGCGCTCTCCCCCGAGGATGTCGTGAGCGAGGTAGTATCGTTCCTGGAGGCCGAGGAAGAGGTGAACCTGGGCGAGGCCGATATAATCGTGTCCGGCGGCCGCGGCCTGGGCAACCCCGAGGGTTTCGAACTGGTCAAAAAATTCGCGGCTTCCCTGGGCGCCGCGGTGGGCGCCTCGCGCGCCGCCGTGGACGCCGGTTGGATAGAGTACTCGCGCCAGGTGGGCCAGACGGGCCGGACCGTAAGCCCCAAACTCTATTTCGCTTGCGGCATCTCCGGCGCCGTACAACACCTCGCCGGTATGGGCACCTCGGACGTAATCGTCGCCATCAACAAAGACGAAGAGGCGCCCATCTTCAAAATTGCGACGTACGGCATCGTGGGCGACCTGTACGAAGTCATCCCGGCATTGATGGATGAATTGAAAGGCCGACGAACCTAAACTATTGAACGAGTATATCGAAAAAATATAGGGGATAACTCTCGATGTCGAACTTAGTAAACGGGGCCACGAAATGCCTCCTGGTGCAACCGAAGTTTTCGCCCCATAGCTTCTGGAACTACACTGCAGTATGTAAGATCGTAGGGGCGAAATACCCTGCGGCGCCGCTGGGCCTTTTAACCGTAGCGGCGTTGCTCCCCCGGCACTGGACGTTTAAGCTAGTCGACGAAAACGTCGAGGCGTTGCAGGACGAGCACCTCGCCTGGGCGGACGTCGTCATGACCGGCGGCATGCTCCCCCAGCAAAAAGGGGTGCAAAATATTATCGCGCGGGCCCACAACTCAGGTAAACCCGTAGTCGTAGGCGGCCCCGACCCCACGTCGCAACCGGATATATACAAAGAAGCGGATTATCTGGTATTGGGCGAGGGCGAGGTCTCCATCCCGCTCTTTCTCGCGGACGTCAAGCAGGGAGCGACGCGGGGAGTATATGCCGGCAGCGAGAAGGCCGATATGGCCGGGGCGGTAGTTCCCCGTTTCGACCTCATCAAGTTCTCCCGCTATATGCACGTGGGGGTGCAGTTTTCGCGCGGGTGCCCCTACAACTGCGAGTTCTGCGACGTAATCGAATTGTTCGGCCGGCAGCCCCGCACCAAAAATATCGAGCACATGCTGGCGGAGCTTCAAGCGCTCTACGACCTGGGCTACCGGGGTCACGTGGACTTCGTGGACGATAACCTGATCGGCAACCGGAAAGACGTGGTAGCGGTCTTGACGGCCATACGGGAGTGGCAAGAAACGCGGCGCTACCCGTTTTACTTCAGCACCGAGGCGTCGCTGAACCTCGCCAAGGACGAGAAGTTGCTCCAATTGATGCGGGATAACGATTTCCGCTACGTATTCATCGGGATCGAAACGCCGGAAGAGTATATACTGGACAAGACCCAAAAACAACTGGCCGCCGACGTCTCGATCGCGCGAGCGATCCAGATCGTCTCGTCTTACGGTATGATCGTCAACGCGGGCTTCATCATGGGATTCGACAACGAGGATGAGCACACGGCCGGCCATATAATCAAATGCATCCAGGAAACCGGGATCTGTATGGCCATGGTCGGCACCCTCTACGCCCTGCCGAATACCCAGCTAACGCGCCGCCTTAAGAGAGAAGGCCGCATGATAACGGACGGCGGGTCATACGTCGACGCCGACCGGGACGTCGACCAGACGTCGAGCGGCCTTAACTTCGTACCCACGCGCCCGTACGTCGACATCCTGCGGGACTACGCGAAGGTTTTAAAGCATATCTACGGGGCCAAGAACTACTATGCCCGGGTCAACCGCACCGGCGTCAACCTGCGTTCCTACGCCAAACACCGGCCTTCCTTCCGCACGAAATTGCGGATGGCGTGGTCTTTTTTGAAAATGAGCTCGCGGGTCAGCGTAACGCCGCGCGTTACGTTCCTCTTCTGGATGACGTTCTTCCGCTTCCTGTTCAGCTCGCCGGGGTCGTTAGTCGCGACCGTAAACCTGGCCGCGATGTACATCCATTTCTACAAGCAATCCCGTTATATCATCAAGGACATCAATAAGAGGATGGCGGATTTCGAAGCCGCGGGCGCGGCCGTCTCGTAAGGCCCCCGGCGCGGCCCGGCGGAGGCCGCGGCGCACTCCACAATTACCCTACCGGATAGGTCGGTTCATTCTTGACTGCGGCCGTTTCCGGTATTATAATAACGGCGAAGTTTGACGACTTGGGTTTTTGGAACGCCCGGCACGAGATATTTCACGGCGCGCTTCAGCGTTCTATAAACTTCGCATTAACGTACTTTATTCCACATCCTTGTATCCCCTCCCGTGATTCGTTTCGGCGAAACAACCGAACCTGACGCGGCCCTCGCGCGTTTCGAGAAGCAACTCGGCCATCCGCTGAGCCAATGCTACCAATGCGGCAAATGCTCGGCCGGCTGCCCCGCGGCCTATACCATGGACGAGCCGCCGAACCGCATCATACGCCTGCTCCAGCTCGGCCTCCACGAACGCGCGCTGGCCCAAAACTCCTATTGGGTCTGCTCGAGCTGCGAGACGTGCACCTCACGCTGCCCCCGCGACGTAGAGGTCAAAGAGATAATGGAACTCCTCCGCCACGAGGCGTTCCGGCGAGGGGTCGCGCCCGGAGTGAAGGCCGTACCCGCGTTCCACCGGGCCTTCCTCAAAACGGTGGAATGGTTCGGCCGCCTGTACGAACCCGGGTTGATAATGTTGAATAACCTCTTTAGCGGCCACCTCTTCAAGGACTTCACGGCCGCCCCCGGCATGGTTTTCAAAGGCAAGATAAAGCTCTTCCCCGCCCGCGGAGCCGACAACGCCGCCGTACGTAAGATATTCAAATATAGCCGGGAGGAGGCGCCGCGCGGTGAAGTTTAGCTACTACCCGGGTTGCACCCTCCACTCGACGGCCGTCGAGTACGACCAGTCGGCGCGCGCGGTCTGTAAGCGCTTGGGAATCGAATTGGCCGACATCCCCGGGTGGGCGTGCTGCGGGGCGACCTCGGCCCACTCCGTAAACGAACTGCTCGCTTACGCGCTGCCGGCGCATACGATTACGAACGCTACGGAGGGGGCCATCATCGCGCCCTGTGCGGCGTGTTACAACCGCCTCCGCTACACGGACGTGGAGCTCCGCGGCGACCCGCACCTCCGGCGCGAGGTCGAGGCGGCGATAGGCCGCGAGTACCGGGCCGGCGTCGCGATCCGGCACCTCCTCGACGTCGTCGCGAACGACGTGCCCGAGGAGGAAATAAAGGCCGCCCTGCAACGCGACCTCGGCGGCGTCAAAGTCGTCTGCTACTACGGCTGCCTCCTCACCCGCCCCAGGGACGTCGCGGCCTTCGACGATATGGAGGAGCCGCGGGCGATGGACCGCCTGATGGAGGCGTGCGGCGCCGAGGTGCTCGACTGGCCCCAGCGCGTCGTATGCTGCGGCGCGGCGTTCTCCCTCTCGCGCACCGACATCGTCTATCACATGACCGGCAAGATCCTCGCCTCCGCCGTAAAGGCGGGCGCGGACGCCGTCGTCGTGGCCTGTCCCATGTGCCAATCCAACCTCGACCTCCGCCAACCGCCTATCATGAAAGAACGCGGCATAACCGAAAGGGTCCCCGCGGTCTACTTCACGCAGCTCCTGGGTTGGAGTATGGGCTACTCGCCCGACGAGCTCGGCTTCAAGAAGATAATGATCGACACGTCGCCCCTCCTGCATAAGATCGGCGCGGGAAGCAAGGACGTTCCCGCCGCCGCCGAAGGATAATGGCTCGCATAGGCGTATTCATTTGTTGGTGCGGTTCCAACATCGCCACGTCGGTGGACACCGAGCGCGTGGCCGAGGCGGCGTCGCACCTGCCGGGCGTCATCCACGCGGCGGACTACAAGTATATGTGCTCGGACCCGGGCCAGAAGATGATCCTGGACGCCGCGCGCGAGCACAAGCTGGACGGCATCGTCGTCGCCGCCTGTTCGCCCCGCATGCACGAGCCCACCTTTCGCCGCGTCGCCGCGGAGGCGGGCATAAACCCGTACCGCATGCAGATGGCGAACATCCGCGAGCAATGCTCGTGGGTCCACCGGAACCGGGAAGAAGCGACGGCCAAGGCCGTGGACGCCGTGCGGATGATGGTTGCCCGCGTGGCGCAGAGTCCGCCGCTCGAGCCCATCAAAGTCCCCGTCACGAAGCGGGCGTTGGTAATCGGCGGCGGCGTGGCCGGCATCCAGGCCGCGCTCGACATCGCCAACGCCGGCACCAAGGTCATCCTGGTCGAGCGGCAGCAGTCCATCGGCGGCCGCATGGCGCAGCTCGACAAAACCTTCCCCACGCTGGATTGTTCGCAGTGCATCCTGACGCCCAAGATGGTGGACGCGGCCCGGAGCGAGCTGATCAAGCTCTATACCTATTGCGAGGTCGAGAAGGTAGACGGCGCAGTCGGCAACTTCAAGGTAACGATCCGCAAGAAGGCCACGTACGTCGACCACGAGCTGTGCAACGGCTGCGGCGACTGCTTCCGCAAATGTCCCTACAAGAAGATCCCGAGCGAGTTCGACTACGGCGTCGGCAACCGCACGGCCATATACGTGCCGTTCCCGCAGGCCGTCCCCAACAAACCGGTAATCGACCGGGAAAACTGCGTCTTCTTCAAGACCGGCAAATGCCGGGCCTGCGAGAAGGCGTGCCTGCGGGGCGCCATAGACTTCGAGCAGGAAGACGAACTAGAAGAGGTGGGGGTCGGCGCCATCGTCGTCGCCACCGGCTACGACCTGCTCGACCATACGCAGATGGGCGAGTTCCGCTACGGCGCCATACCGGACGTCATAACGGGCCTCCAGTTCGAGCGGATGTCCTCGGCCAGCGGCCCTACCGACGGCAAAATCATCCGCCCCTCCAACGGCGAAGAGCCCAAAGTCGTCGCGTTTCTCCACTGCGTCGGCTCGCGCGACGATAAATACAAGGAATACTGCTCGAAGATCTGCTGCATGTACAACGCCAAGCACGCCATCATCCTCAAACACCGCATCCACGACGCCCGGGCGTACCTCTTCTACATCGACGTTCGCGCCGGCGGCAAAGGGTACGAGGAATTCTGGCGGCGGGCGTGCGTGGAGGAAGGCGCGCAGTACCTCCGCGGCCGCGTCTCCCGCGTCTACGACGAGGGCGGCAAGGTTATAGTCGAGGGGCAGGATACGCTCTCCGGCGAACAGGTGGAGGTCGCCGCGGACCTGGTCGTCCTCGCGACCGCCGTCGTCCCGGCCAGGGGGACGGCCGAGTTGGCGCGCATCCTCGGCGTCTCGACGGACAAGGACGGGTTCTTCAACGAGGCGCACCCGAAGCTCCGCCCCGTCGATACGGCTACGGCCGGCGTATTCCTGGCCGGATGCTGCCAGGCGCCGAAGGATATCCCGGAGTCCGTGGCGCAGGGTTCGGCCGCGGCGTCCAAGGTGCTGGGCCTGTTGTCGAAAGAGGTCATTACCCGCGAACCGACGATAGCCGTCGTCGACCCCCTCATCTGCACCGGGTGTTGGAATTGCGTTAACGTCTGCCCCTTCGGCGCCCCCGAAAAATCCGAGATAACGATGACCCTCGACGGCCGGAAGGTAACGCGGCCGGTATCGAAGATAAACGAGAGCAAGTGCGAGGGCTGCGGCCTGTGCGTCGCGACGTGCCCCGGAAAATGCATCGACCAGCGCGGCTTCAGCGACGACCAGGTCTACTCCGAGTTGGGCGGTTACCTCGAGCAGTCGAAACCGGAAGAAAGAGGTGCCTGAGGAAACTAAAAAGGAAGCGGCGTCGGCCGCGACGTGGGAACCCAACATCGTCGGGTTCCTGTGCAACTGGTGTTCGTACGCGGGCGCCGACCTGGCCGGCACGAGCCGCATCCCGTACCCCTGCAACGTGCGCATCATCCGCGTGCCGTGTTCGGGCCGCGTGGACCCGCTGATGGTCCTGCGCGCGTTTCGCGAGGGCGCGGACGGCGTCCTCGTCTCCGGATGTCACCCCGGCGATTGCCACTACATCGAGGGCAACTACTACGCGCGGCGGAAGTTTATCGCCTTGAAAAAACTCCTCGACCACGTGGGCCTCGAGCCGGGGCGCTTCCGCGTTTCCTGGGTTTCGGCGTCGGAAGGCCGCAAATGGGCCGACGTAGTCGCGACGGTGACGGAAGATATCATCGCGCTCGGACCTTACCGCTACGACGATAATGGCGACGATTAAAGAGGAACTGCAGGCCGCCGCGGCCAAGCTTTTCGCCGACGACAAGATAGATTACTTCGTCGGTTACGCCGACGACTACGGCCACACCTTCCCGGCCATATTCGCCCCGGGCGGGGACCTGAGTCGTCTGACGTTCGACCGGAAGTCGTACAACAACCTGGCCAACTTCTTGCCCGAGCTTCGCGGCTCCCGCGTCGGCCTTATGTGCAAGCAATGCGAGGTGCGGGCGCTCAACGTCCTCGCGGCCGAGGAACAGCTGGAGCGCGACAAAATAGTCGTCGTGGGCGTACCGTGCCCGGCGATGGTAGACCCGCGCAAGCTCTCGGCGGACGAGGCGGAACTCGGAAGCGACGAGCCGGCGCTGTGGCAGGAGAAGTGCCGCCGGTGCGTGGAACGCAACACGCCCTTCGCGGACGTATTCGTGGGCGAAAAAGTAACCACCCCCACGCCGGCCGAGGGGTGGCCGCTGCTCGAGGAAGTCGAGGCGAAGTCCGGCGAAGAGCGGCGCGCGTGGTGGCGGGAACAGATCTCCCTCTGCATCCGCTGCTACGCCTGTCGGCTCGCGTGCCCTCTCTGCTACTGCCACCAGTGTTTCGTCGAAGACAACAAGCCGCAGTGGATCGATAAATCGGTCTCGCCCCAGAACAATCTGCATTATCACGTTATCCGGGGCGTCCACCTCGCCGGCCGCTGCATAGAGTGCCAGGAGTGCTCGCGGGTTTGCCCCGTGGGAATTCCCGTCGACGCGTTGAACAACGTTCTCAGCCGCGACTTCGCGGAGCGGTTCGGCTACGTCGCCGGCGAAACGGCCGACGCCAAACCCGCGCTCGTAACGTACGAACGCGCGGACAAGGAAGACTTCATACTCTAAAAGTGGACGCCGCATACTACATATTGAGCGAAGCGAACGTCGGGCGGCTATTCGAGCGCGCCCGGGCCGACTACGACGTCGTCGCCAAGACGCGCGACGCCAACGGCAACCTGGGCTACGGGCGTCCCGCGGCCTTCGACGCCGTCGCGTTCGTCGACGAACAGCCGCTCATGTCGGCCAAGGAGTTCGCCCTCCCCCAGACGGAAACGCTGGTTCGCTACGAGCACGAGGGCGATAAAATCCGCGCCGAGGCGCACGAGCCCCCGTCCCGGGAGGTGCTGCTCTTCGGCGTCAACGTGTGCGACGCCGCGGCCTTCGCCATCGTCGACCGCGTCTTCCGGTGGGACTACCTCGACGACCCGTATCTGAAGCGGCGGGAGCTCACGACGCAGCTCGCGCTCGCGTGCTCGGCGCTCCGGCGGGATTGCTTCTGCGACCGCCTCGCCTACGCCGAAGACGACGTCGACGCCTTAGCTTACCCGCGGGACGGCGGGTATTTAATAAAAGTGCAAACCGAAAAAGGCCGCAAGCTGGTAGAGAGATACGAGGACGTCTTCGAGGCGGCGCCTCCCGACGCCGAAGAGCGCATCCAGTCGTTTAAAGAGAACGCGGGAACCGCCAAAAAAGAGCCCATGCTCGAAACGGCGAAACCGGGCCTGGGGAAATCGTTCGAGCACGAGGAGTGGGAAGTCCTGGCCGGCACGTGCATCGGCTGCGGCATCTGCACGTACGTGTGCCCCACGTGCCACTGCTTCGACATCCAGGACGAGGGCGGGGCCGTTCGCGGCCGTCGCCTCCGGACGTGGGACCACTGCACGGGGCGCACGTTCACCGCTATGGCTGCGCATCAACCGCGGGACCGCCGGTACAAACGGTACCGCCAGCGCCTCCTGCACAAATTCTGGTACTACCCGGAGAGGTTCGGGCCGGTGCTGTGCACCGGTTGCGGCCGCTGCATCACGTATTGCCCCGTTAAAATTAACATCAAAGAGCTCGTCGAGTATTTGGGCGGCTTGCGGGAAACCCCGCCGGGCGGCGCGCGCCATGGCTAAAAACGAGGAACACCTGTACCTGCCCACGACGGTGAAGATCGCCGGCGTCGTCGAAGAGACGCCGACGACCTCGACCTTCCAACTCGCTTTCCCCGAGGGAGAACGGCCGGATTTCAAATGCGGCCAATTCGGCGAGTTCGGCATCTACGGCGCCGGCGAGGCGACTTTTTGCCTGGCGTCGCCGCCCGCCCGGGAAGGCCTCGAAATTACGGCTAAAGAGGTCGGCAAGGTCACGCGCGCGCTCCACAATCTCAACGAGGGCGATTCCGTCTCTTTCCGGGGGCCGTACGGCAATTGGTTCCCCTACGACGACTTCGTGGGCAAAAAACTCCTCTTCATCGGCGGCGGCATCGGCCAGGCCCCCCTCCGCGGCTTGTTGTGGACGTGCCTCGAAAACCGGCGCGACTTCGACGAGATCGACTTGATGTACGCCGCTCGCGAAGAGTGCGAGCTCGTCTACGAGCGCGAGCTCACGGAGTTCGAGGAGCGCGACGACATAAACGTCATACTGGCGCTCGACCCCGCCTGCCCCGGTGAAGCCGTCCCCGGGTGGCGAGGCCGGACGTCCTTTATCCCGCCCATCCTCGAAGAGGAACGCCCCTCCCCCGAAAACCGCGTCGTCATAACGTGCGGGCCGCCGATAATGATTAAGCTGGTCGCGAAATGCCTCCTGGAAAAATTGGGATACGAGCCGCGCCAAATATGGACGACGCTCGAGATGAAGATGAAGTGCGGCGTGGGCAAATGCGGCCGCTGCAACATCGGCTCGACGTACGTGTGCAAGGACGGCCCGGTATTCAACTACGAACAGATACTATCGTTCCCTCAGGAATTTTAACCGCCCTCGCCGGAC
>DATKXQ010000137.1:0-3724 GCA_035528975.1 bacterium | reverse complement strand
AGTCTTCGACCCGATCCGCAAGCTGTTCGGCGAACTCCCGGCGTCGAAGGCGAGGGGTTACAAGCCGGGGCGCTTCTCGTTCAACGTCCGCGGCGGCCGGTGCGACGCGTGCGACGGCGACGGCATTATCAAAGTCGAAATGCACTTCCTCGCCGACGTCTACATACCCTGTGAGGTGTGCAAGGGGAAAAGGTACAACCGCGAGACGCTGGAAGTGAGATACAAGGGGAAGAACGTCGCCGACGTCCTCGCCATGACCGTCGAGGAGGCGCTCGCTTTCTTCGACGCGCACCCGCGGATAAAGGGCATCCTGCAGACGCTCTACGACGTCGGCCTCGGTTATGTCGAACTGGGCCAGCCGGCCCCCACGCTCTCGGGCGGCGAGGCGCAGCGCATAAAGCTGAGTCGGGAATTGGCGAAGCGGGCCACGGGCCGCACGGTGTATTTCCTCGACGAACCCACTACCGGCCTCCACTTCGACGACGTCAAAAAACTCCTCGCCGTCCTCCAGCGCCTCGTCGACGCCGGCAATACCGTAATCGTCATCGAACACAACCTGGACGTCATCAAGAACGCCGACTTCATAATAGACCTCGGGCCGGAAGGCGGCGACGCCGGCGGCCACCTCGTCGCCACGGGCACTCCCGAAGAAGTATCCCGGGCGCGGAAATCTTACACGGCCAAATATTTGCGGAAAGTCTTGGCGAAAAAATAAGCCGGCGCTAAGGCCGGCTTTAGTTTTGAGCGTTGCTCGTTATTTACTCGCTACCTCTATTACGCCTTCGACCGCGGCCTCGAACAGCTCCGCGCCGACTTCCGCGGACGCCCGGCTCGGGTCCGAGCCGATAACGCCCTCGGGGTAGAATTGCCGCAGATCCGCCGGCCCCGGTTGCCAGGTTATAAGGCCCGCCTCCGTAGGTTTTACCCGCGCCACGTCGCCTACCAATTCGGGACGCAAATACATGAGTATCGAGACCTCCGAGGGCGTGACGTGACTCCCCTCCTCGGCGCCGAAGTACCCGTCGACCAGCTTCGCGACTTTCGCGGAATCGTACCAATTCCGTATCGTGATGCGGGCGTCGTCGTGCTCGTACGCGACTTCGGCCGCGGCGGCCTTGAGCGTCGGCACGTTTCCGCCGTGGCCGTTGACGACTACTATGCGTCGAAACCCGTGACGCGCGAAATACGCGAGCAGGTCTACGACTACGCCGTAGTAGGCGGAGGGCTTAAGGCTCGCCGTCCCCGCGAACGCGGCGTGGTGCAGCGACATCCCGTAGCACAGCGGCGGCGCGGCGTAAACGCCCAGGCGCTCGGCGGCCGCCTCCGCGACGGCCGTCGCGATTATATAATCTATGCCGGTGGCGACCGCCGGGCCGTGCTGCTCCACCGAACCCGTGGGAAGCAATAACCGATCGTCGGTCTTCAAGTATCGTTCGACGTCGGGCCAAAACGCGTGGTCGAGTCGCATATCTTTTCCTCTCCTCGGCCGGGGAAGGCCACAACCGCGTATATAATACCACGCCGCGGCACGGCCATTCCATAAACAAAAGGCCGGCTCAAACGCCGGCCCTTTTGCCCGTGATCGCTTTAGTCCGTAACTTCCAACGCCACGTCGAACGACGCCTCGGCCGAGCTGCCCCAAACCTCCGGCGCGTACATCAGCGAAGCGCGCGCCGGCAGCGCCAAATGCCTTCCCGGCTGTTCGGCGTGTATGACGTACGATACGGTGTAATCGCCGGCCGCGAGATCGGTGAAGAAGAACGCCATCTTCTCGTCCCGCCGTTCGCGATGGGAATTTCCCCGGTACCAATCGTAGTAGTAATCGCGCGCCACCGCTTCCTCGTCTACTTCGAAGCCCGACGGGAAATAATCTTCGAGCATGACGTATTCCATCGCGTTCGGAACGCTGAACGTCACGTCGACGCGGAACCGGTCCCCGGGCTTGACGATTTCCGGGATGCCCTCGGTCGCTTCGGTCCCGCCCTTCGACCAGCGGTAGTACGTCCTCGTCACTTCGAAGCCCTCGTTCACCGGCGACAGTTCATCCTCCTGCCTGAAATACGTCAGGAGCGTCGAGTAGTAGACTTTGCCGGTTCCTTCTACCTCGACGCGGACGTCGTTCGCGCCGGGCCGCACTTTACCGTCCTTATCCTTGAGGTACAGGTGGAGATTGGCGGACGCGATATTCGCCGGCGTGACGGCTAACGCGCCGGCCTCGTCGCCGTTGACGAACACCCGCGCGACGTATTCCCCCTCCAGTTCGCGGGTGGCGGCCAGATAATCGCTGAACGCGAATACGACGGCCGCGGTCTCCTGCGTGCTCCGCCAGTAGTTGCCGCGGCGCTTGAGCGAAAGCCACCTGACGATGCCTTCCAGGTTTTGGTCGTCCGCGCCGCGCGTCGCGACTAGGGCCCGCAGCGCGGTGGCCGTCGTCTGGATGGGGCTATCCTGCCAGCTGTAGTGCCACTCGCCCACGCCGGCGAAGTGGACGAAACTTCCTTCTTTGACGGCCATAGCGTCGAGGTCCTCGACGGCGGCCTGCGCCTCGCTCACCATTCCTCGCTTCGCCAGCGCGAGAGTCAGCAGCGAGAGCTCGTACGCGTCGTATTCGCCCCGCTTCTTGAAAGCGGCGCGGAGGTCCTCGTCGCCGCGGCCGTCTTCGGCCTCGGCCAACACGTAGAGCATGTAGAGATACGTGGAGCCCTCGTCGCCTTTGACGTCGCGGAGTTGCCCCGCCATGGAATCCAGGCCGTCGCGTAAAACGCCGTCGCGGACGTCGAAGTCGGCTTCGCGCGCTTTGAGCAGGCCGTAACATACGTAGGCCGTCATGTAGGGGTGGGTTTCGTCGTCGGTCCACCAGCCCCATCCGCCGTCGCCGTGCTGGAAATTGTACAACCTCTCGAGGCCGGCTTTAACCATCTTCGGCAACTCGGCCTCGAGTTCCCCGTTCTCCAACCCGAGCTTCTGGAGCGTTTGCGCCACGTACACCGTCGGGAGGAACCGGCTCCTCGTCTGCTCGACGCAGCCGTACGGGTAGCCGGCGAGGTAGTCGAGCGCGTCCAGCATCGTGCCGGCGAGGGACGGCGCGAGCGAAACCTCCAGCACGGTGGCCCCCGCGACGGCGTTGTCGGGTACGGTCACCACTTCTTCGAACGTCCCGCTCTCCGCCCGGGCCGAGGCGACGTTATATTCCAACCCGTGCGGGAGTATCGGTATCGTGAGCTCCATCGCGTCCGATTCGACGGTAGTCAGCGACTTGGCGGTGAACCTGGTCTCGCCGACGCCCTCGACGAAACACGGCCAATCGACGCGCGCCTCGCCGCCGGCCGCTATCTTGACGATTTTCGAGGCCGGCCCCCTGATCTTGATTTCCGGCCCGGCGTCGAGCTCCACTTTGACCGACTGCGCCGACGGCAGGTAATTGTGCACGACGCCCGAGATAACGACGTCGTCCCACTGCGTCAACGTCCGGGGCGTCTCGAGTCGGATGAGGAGGTTTTTCCGGGCGACCACTTTCTTTGTGGTGGCGCCGACGAGCGTATCGGTCGTGACGGCTCGAGCCGTGGCCCGCCACGTCGTCAAGCTGTCGGGGATGTCGAAATCGACCGTCGCGACGCCGTTCTCGTCCGTGACGAGCTGCGGCCCCCAGAACGCCGTATCCGGAAAATACGCGCGGATAACCGGCTCGACGTACGCCCCGCCGTCTTCCTTGTCGCCCGTCGTG
>DATKXQ010000136.1:0-6925 GCA_035528975.1 bacterium | reverse complement strand
GGTGGTGGCGAAGCCGGGCTCGATAACGCCGCACACGAAGTTCACGGGCGGAGTGTACGTGTTGACGAAGGAGGAGGGGGGTCGGCACAAGCCGTTCTTCGACGGGTACCGGCCGCAGTTCTACTTCCGGACGACGGACGTGACGGGTTCCATCAAGCTGCCGGAAGGCGTGGACATGGTGATGCCGGGCGACAACGTGTCGATGAAGGTGGAGCTGATAACCCCCATAGCGATGGAGAAGGAGCTGCGGTTCGCCATCCGCGAGGGCGGCCGTACCGTCGGCGCCGGCGTCGTAACCGAGATCGAAGAGTAAAGTCATGGCCCTAAAAGGTGCAAACCAGGTAATCACCCTCGAGTGCACGGTGTGCAAAGAGCGCAACTATACCACGACGAAGAACAAGAAAAAGCACACCGAACGCCTCGAGCTGAATAAATATTGCCCGCGTTGTTGTAAGCACACGCCCCACCGGGAAATAAAATAGGGTCATAGCTCAATTTGGGAGAGCACCGGATTCCAAATCCGGCGGTTGGGGGTTCAAGTCCCTCTGGCCCTGAATACGCGATAACCGACGAGGTGACGAGAAGCCTATGCGCAGACTGTGGAATTTCCTGGTAGAGGTCCGGGCCGAGTTGAAGAAGGTGACCTGGCCCACCTGGATCGAGGTTTTCTCGTCGACCGTCGTGGTAATCATAACGACCCTTATTTTCGCCGTTATGATAGGGATTTGGGATAAAGTGCTCATGGAGCTGATGTTGCTCATCCTTTAACGCGGGCGGGCGAGGTGGCTTTGGCCGACGAAGAAATAAAGACCGCGACGCCCGGGGAAGAGGGGACGAAGGTCCAACCCGAAGGGCCCGAATCCCCCCAGTACCGCGTCCGGCTGGAAGACCCGGACGTGCGGTGGTACGTCGTCCACACGCTGACCGGCCACGAGCAGAAGGTCAAGGCGGCTATCGACCGCGGCGTGGCCGAGCGGAACCTCGGCGACTACATCTTCAACGTCCTCGTCCCCGCCGAGGAGGTCACCACCCAGACGAAGCAGGGCAAGAGCGTCCGGAGAAAGGTCTTCTTCCCCGGCTACGTCCTCGTCCAGATGAAGGTGAGCGAGGACTCCTGGGGGTTTATCAGGCGCACCGGCGGCGTGACCGGTTTCGTCGGCTCGGGTTCGGCCCCCTCGCCGCTGTCCGACGACGAGGTCCAGATCGTTATCGACCAGATCGAGGGCCGCAAGCCGCAGCTCGAGGTCGAGTTCGACTTCGAGGAGGGCGACGTCGTAAACATCATCTCCGGCCCCTTCGCCAATTTCTCCGGCGTGGTGGAGGAGATTTACCCCGACCGCGGCAAGTGCAAGGTCATGGTTACCATCTTCGGCCGCGCGACGGCGGTGGAGCTGGATATTTCGGAAGTCGATAAGGGACGTTAGGGCCGGGTGCTCCGGCCGGAGGCCTTCGGGTATGGCGAGCAAGCGCGAGATAGCGAAGATAAAGTTGCAGGTGCCGTCGGCGCAGGCCAACCCCGCGCCGCCGGTGGGGCCGGCGCTGGGCCAGCACGGCGTGAACATCATGGCCTTCTGCCAGCAGTTCAACGAGGCCACGAAGGACAAACCGGGCCTCATCGTGCCGGTCATCATTACGGTTTACCACGACAAGTCGTTCACGTTCGAGACCAAGACGCCCCCCGCGGCGGTCCTCCTCAAGAAAGCGGCCAACATCGCCAAGGGGTCGCCCGAGCCGAACCGGGAGAAAGTGGCCGCCGTGACGTACGCCCAGGTGGAAGAGATAGCGCGCTCGAAGATGCCGGACCTCAACGCGGCGTCGCTCGAGGCCGCGGTGAAGATAATCGAAGGGACCGCCCGCTCGATGGGGATCACGATTGAGGAGAATTAGCTCCGGAACCGGAGGCCGTAAGCCGTGGCGGGAAAGAAGTACCTGGAAGGTAAAAAGAAAGTCGACCGGGAAGTCGAGTACTCCGTAAAAGATTCGGTCAATTTAGTCCGGGAGGCGGCCTACGCCGGGTTCGACGAGACGGTGGACCTCGCGTTCCGCCTCGGCGTCGACCCGCGCCACGCCGACCAGATGGTGCGCGGCTCCGTGGTTTTGCCCCACGGGACCGGCAAAGCGGTGCGGGTCCTGGTTCTGGCCAAGGGCGAGAAGGTGCGCGAGGCGCTGGACGCCGGGGCCGATTTCGCGGGCCTCGACGAGTACGTGACCAAGATCGAAAAGGAGAACTGGCTCGAGTTTGACCGCATCGTCGCGACGCCCGACGTCATGAAGGACGTGGCGAAGCTGGGCAAGTTGCTCGGGCCCCGCGGCCTGATGCCCAGCCCCAAGACCGGAACCGTGACGTTCGAGGTCGAAAAAGCGGTGGCCGACATCAAAAAGGGCAAGGTCGACTACCGCGTCGACAAGTTGGGCAACGTCCACATGACCGTGGGCCGTATGTCTTTCACCGCGGAACAGCTCACCGAGAACGCCGCGGCGGCGATAGAGGCCGTAGTCCGGGCGCGGCCGTCCGCGGCGAAAGGGCAATATCTCAAGAGGTTAACTATCTCGAGCACGATGGGCCCCGGCGTGCGCGTAAGCAAGCAGGAGGCCCTCGCGCTCGGCAGCAACTAGTCCCCAAAGTATGGTGTAGCGGCATGCCTATCAGTCGAGAGAAAAAGGAAGCTATCTTAGCGGACCTCAAGGCCGAGTTCGCCGAGGCCGGCGGCGCGCTGTTCACCGATTTCCGGGGCGTCGACGTGGCCGGAATAAGCGAGCTGCGCTCGAAGCTGCGCGACGAGCGGTCACGCTACGTGGTCGCGAAGCGGACGCTGGCCGAGTTGGCGCTGGCCGGCACGCCGGCCGAGACGCTGAACACGTTGCTCGGCGGCGCCACCGGCATCGCCTTCGTCGGCGAGGAACCGGTGGCGGTCGCGAAGGTCCTCGTCGATTTCCGGAAGGAATACGAGAGCTTCGTCGTCAAGGGCGGGTTGCTGGGCGGCGAATTCTTCGACGCCGAAAAAATTACCCGGCTGGCGAGAACGCCTCCCCGCGACGTCCTGCTGGCCACGTTGTTCGCCGCCATGAAATCGCCGCAGGCGTCGCTGGTGTTCCTGGGGAGCGGTTTGCTCCGGAAAGCCGTGGCCACGCTCGCGGCCATAGCCGATAAAAAGCAAGCGGAGGAGGGGGCGGGCGAGGCGGCGTAAAATCGAAGATATCGTCATTATCATACGTACGTGTAAGGAGGAAAGCCCGGGACGGGCGAAAGGTTTATGACGAAGGAAGAAATCAAGGAAGCGATAAGGTCGATGAAGGTCCTCGAGCTCTCCGATCTGGTGAAGGAGCTGGAGGAGGAATTCGGCGTGACCGCGGCGGCAGCGGTTGCCGTCGCGCCGGCGGGAGGCGCCCCGAGCGAGGCGGCCGCCGCCGAAGAGAAGACGGAGTTCAACGTCGTGCTGAAAGCCATCGGCGATAACAAGATCCCGGTTATCAAGGTGGTCCGCGAGGTCACGGGCTTGGGCCTGAAGGAGGCGAAGGAAGTCGTGGACAGCGCGCCTTCCGCCGTCAAGGAAGGGCTGTCCAAAGAGGACGCCGAGCAGGTCAAGGCCAAGCTCGAAGAAGTGGGTGCCACCGTCGCCTTGGAGTAGGACGCGGTTGGCTGAGAACCTCGTAATTATTAGGGTGGCGGAGCGGCCGGCGCGGGCGTCGGCGGCGCCGTACCTTGCCGTACGGGGAACCGAAGGAGCGCTGGGGGTTTGACGATAGAGAGAATAACGTTCGCGGACAAGGCCGAGCCGATAGAGATCCCCAACCTGTTGGAGATCCAGAAGAAGTCGTACGAGGACTTCCTGCAGCACCATACGCTGCCGAACAAGAGGGTGCCCCAGGGGCTGCAGTATATCTTCGATAACACCTTTCCTATTTACGACTTCAACGGCGACTCCTACCTGGAGTTCGTCGGGTACAACATCGGTTATACCAAGTACACCATAGAGGAGTGCAAGGTCAAGGGCATGACGTACGGCGTGCCGCTCCGGGCCAAATTCCGGTTCGTGGTGCGCGAGCGCGAGGCGCCGGCGGAGGAGCCCCAGGTCGTCGACATCCGCGAGGAAGAGCTGTACCTGGGCGAGATCCCGATGATGACGGAGCGAGGCTCCTTCATCATCAACGGCGCGGAACGGGTCATAGTCTCACAGCTGCACCGCTCCCCGGGCCTCGTCTTCAAGCAGACCGAGCATTCCAGCGGTAAAATCCTTTACGGCGCTTCCATAATCCCGCACCGCGGGGCCTGGCTCGAGATCGCCTACGACGTCAACGGCGTCGTGAACTTCTCCATCGATCGGACGAACCGGCAGCCGCGGATACCCATAACGGTCCTGCTGCGCGCTTTCGGGTACGGCGACGCCGGCGAGATCGCGAAGGTCTTCTTCGACGTCGAGACGGTCAACGTCTCGCGGCGCACCGGCCTGTTGGAAAACTACCTGGCCGCCGACGTGAAGACCGCGGAGGAGACGACGCTCTTCAAGCGTTTCACCCAGATCGACGAGAACGTGCTCGACCTGCTGCGGGACAACAGGGTCAAGGCCGTCGACGTTCTGGTGTCGCGCAACGGCGTGGAGGTCGGCGCGCTTCTCCCGACTTTCCGCAAAGACGACGAGAGCCGGGTGAAGACCCGGGCCGACGCGCTGATAAAAATCTACAACGAGATTCGCCCCGGCGACCTCTCCAACTTGGAGACCGCGGAGGCGGCGTTCGCCAGCCTCTTCGCCGAGCCGAAGCGGTACGACCTTAGCAAGGTGGGCCGGCGCAAGCTCAACGTGAGGCTCGGCGTCGATTTCCCGCTGGAGGACCGGACGCTGCACGCCGAGGACATCCTCGAGACCGTGCGGGACCTGGCGTCGATACACGCCCGCGAGGGCGAAGTCGACGACGTGGACCACCTCGGGAACCGGCGCGTGCGGGCCGTGGGCGAGCTGTTGGAGTATCGCTTCCAGGTCGGCCTGACGCGCATGGAGCGGGTCATCCGCGAACGGATGAGCATCCTCGACCTCGAGGACTGCATGCCGCGGGACCTGGTGAACGCGAAGCCGCTCATGAGCGCGATGAAGGAGTTCTTCGGCTCGAGCCAGCTCAGCCAGTTCCTGGACCAGATCAACCCGCTCGCGGAGCTCACGCACAAGCGGCGCCTGTCGGCCCTCGGGCCCGGCGGCCTAAGCCGCGAACGCGCCAACTTCGAGGTGCGGGACGTCCACTATACGCACTACGGCCGCATGTGCCCCATCGAGACGCCCGAGGGCCCGAACATCGGCCTCATAACCAGCCTCGCGACCTATTCCCGCATCAACGAGTTCGGGTTCATCGAGACGCCGTACCTGCGCGTCAAGAAAGGCCGCGTTACCGACGACATCGTCTACCTCGACGCCGGCGAAGAAGACGCCTACACCGTTGCGCAGGCCAACGCGCCGGTGGACCGGAGGGGTCGCCTCACGAGCGAGTACGTGTACGCCCGGCGGCGCGGCGAATTCATCCTGGTGGAACCGGAGGAAGCGGATTTTATAGACATCTCGCCGCGGCAGATCGTTTCGATCTCCACCTCGTTGATCCCCTTCCTGGAGCACGACGACGCCAACCGCGCGCTCATGGGGTCCAACATGCAGCGGCAGGCGGTCCCGTTGATACGGACGGAGGCGCCGTACGTGGCCACCGGCATCGAGGGCCGGGTCGCGAGGGATTCCGGGGTAATCGTAACGGCGCGGGCCGGGGGGACGGTGGAGAAGGTTACGGCCGATTACATCGTAATCCGTCCCGACACGGCCGAGGACGACGCGGTCTACGGCTGGTTCGAACCCGACACCTACACCCTCAAGAAGTACGAGCGGACCAACCAGGACACGTGCTTCAACCAGGTGCCCATCGCGAAGAAGGGGGACCGCGTGAAAGCCGGCCAGGTGATCGCCGACGGCCCCGCGACCAAGGACGGCGAACTCGCGCTCGGCCGGAACATCCTGGTCGCTTTCATGCCGTGGATGGGCTACAACTTCGAGGACGCCATCGTCGTAAGCAAAGGCCTCGTCGAAACGGACGACTTCACCTCGATCCACGTCGAGGAGTTCGAGATCGAATGTCGGGAGACGAAGTTGGGGCGCGAGGAGATCACCCGCGACATCCCCAACGTCGGCTCGGAGGCGTTGAAAAACCTCGACGAGAACGGGATAATCTACGGCGGCGCCGAAGTGCACGCCGGCGACATCATGGTGGGCAAGGTCGCGCCGAAGGGCGAGTCCGAACTCACGCCCGAAGAGCGTTTGCTCCGCGCGATCTTCGCCGAGAAGGCGGAAGACGTGCGGGACGCGTCGCTCAAGGCGCCGCCCGGTATGAACGGCATCGTCGTCGACGTGAAGGTCTTTGCGCGCAAGGAACGGGAACGCGCCGACGGCCGCGCCCGCGCGGACGAGGCCAAGCGCATAGAAAAGCTCGAAAGCGAGAAGGCCCAAAAAGTCGAGGCCGCGCGCGAGGTCTGCGAGAAACAACTCACGAAACTGCTGTTAGGTAACACCTTCAACTACCGCCTCACCGACGACCTCAACGGCAAGACGCTCCTGGCCAAGAGCGCCAAAGTGACGCCGGCCGCGCTCCGCAACAAACTCCTCGAGCCGGCGATCGAGCGGCGCGTGAAGATCCACGGCGTCGTGGGCCGGAACGTGGACAAGGTCGTGATGCGCTTCCACACGTACGCCCACGAGGTCTCGAGCAGTATCGATAAAGAGATCGACCGCGTCCGCAAAGGCGACGACCTGCCGCCGGGCGTGCTCAAGATGGTCAAGGTCTACGTCGCGCGCAAGCGGCGGCTGACTATCGGCGACAAGATGGCCGGGCGCCACGGAAACAAGGGCGTCGTAGCCAAGGTGGTGCAAGTCGAGGATATGCCGTTCATGGAGGACGG
>DATKXQ010000135.1:0-13852 GCA_035528975.1 bacterium | reverse complement strand
CGGGGGCCGCGGCCGTCGCGGCGATTTCGGCCGCGCGCACG
Source organism: bacterium (assembly GCA_035528975.1). GTDB lineage: Bacteria > RBG-13-66-14 > B26-G2 > WVWN01 > WVWN01 > WVWN01. Next base: position 13,811 of record DATKXQ010000135.1, on the reverse strand, counting down.
GCCGACGGCTTCTTCGACCTCGGCCCGGGCGGGCCGTTCGTCCGGGGAAACGCGTTGGCCGTAAGTTCGCTGGCCCGGTTGGGAGTAGGCGGCGCGGAATTGGCGGCGGCGCGCGAATGGTTGGCGTCGCGGCAGCGGCCGGACGGCGGGTGGGCCGACGAAATCGAGGTCGACGCGGGGGCGCCGAGCACGATAGCGACCACGGCGGAAGTCCTCCGGGCGCTCGGCGGGGGCGACGAGGGTGCAACCGCCGGCGCTCGCGAAGGGGGTAAGGCCTACGTCCGGGCCAACCTCTTTACGGAATACAACGGCCGGTTTCCGCGTTCGTCGCGGCCGTGGCGGCGGCTCGGCTGGCCGCAATTCCGTTGCGACGCGCTTTCGGTGGCCTCGGCGCTCGCGGCCGCGGGCGCATCGCGGCGGGAAGTGACGCCGTTGGCCGCGGCGGTGCGGAGCTTGCAGGCGCGCCGGGGCTTCTGGCGGCAGCAGGTCCCGGCGGGCGAACCTTATTGGCTCGAGCCGGTGCGCGCGGGGCGAGCGTCGCGGTGGGTTACGTACCGGGCGGCATCGTTCCTGATATGGTTCTACGGCGGCGCCGGCCCGGAAAGGGATTGCGATGTTTACTGATATCAATTATAATCGGTGCAAGCACTAGGGATTATCGAATGATAACTGCGATCATCAGATTGATGCGGCCGCGTCAGTGGACGAAGAACCTTATCATCTTCGTCGCGGTGGTTTTTTCCGGGCGCGCCGTAATCCCGACGGATTCCCTCCACGCGACGCTGGGATTCATTCTATTTTGTTTCCTCTCGAGCAGCGTGTACATTTTGAACGACGTCGTGGATGCGGAACACGACCGCCGGCATCCCGAGAAGAAAAACCGGCCCATAGCCTCCGGCAAAATCTCGCGGGGCGCCGGCGTTCTTTTGTTCGTAATTTTCGCGGCGCCGTCGTTGGGCGCTTCCTTCTGGGCGCTGGGGTGGAAGTTCGGCGTTTGCGCCGTAACGTACTTAGTCCTCAACCTCGCCTATTCCTTCGGCATCAAGCGAGTGGTCATCTTAGACGTCGTGACCATAGCGATGGGATTCGTGCTCCGGGCGATAGCCGGCATTTACGCCATCGTCAGCGAGCCGGGTCAGATATCGGAATGGCTTCTTATATGCACGTTTTTCCTGGCGTTGTTCCTGGGGTTCTCGAAGCGGCGCGGCGAGATAACGGACCTGTCGGAAGGGGCCGTTTCCCACCGTCCCATCCTGGCGTCGTATTCGCCGAAGTTGATCGACGAGATTATCGCCGTAACGACGGCGTCGTCCGTCATGTCGTATTCGCTCTATACCATATGGCCGGGGACGGTGGCGCGGTTGGGCACCAAGAATTTGATCTATACCATACCGTTCGTGGTATACGGGATATTCCGGTATCTGTACCTCATCCACAAAAAAGGCAAAGGGGCCAGTCCCTCGTCCATTCTGCTTCGCGACCGGCCTTTGCAGGCGACTATCCTATTGTACGTAGTGACCGTGTTCCTGATACTGTACGTGGTGAAATAAGAGAAGTGGGTACCCCGTCGTCGTGAGGATTACGCAAAGAGCGAAGATTCTGTTGGGGTTGGCCGTGAGCCTGGTCTCGGCGGTCATACTCGCTTTCGTCATCGATTGGCGGGAGTTCGCGGCCTCGCTCGCCAGCGTCAATTACTGGTATTTGATCCCCGCGACCGCCTGCGTCGTCGCGTCGTACTATTGTCGGGCGTTGCAGTGGCGTTACGTGCTGGGCGGCGTCCGCCGGTTGCCCCACTATCCGTTGTTTCGGATAACGATGCTCGGCTTCCTGGCCAATACGATTCTACCCGCGCGCCTGGGGGAAGTCGTGCGGGCGTACATTCTCGCCCGGAAACACCGCCTGTCCAAGGGCACCGCCTTCGGCTCGGTGATCGTTACCCGCCTTCTGGACGGAGCGATTTTGTTTTTGATATTGGGCGGCTTCGCCATACTGATCCCGGCGAAGATAGCCGGCGTCAAGGCGGGCGGCGCGACCGGCTTCGTGATCTATTTCGCGATAGTCAGTTTCTTCGTCTTATTCTATTTCAATCGCGACGCGGCGACGTCGATCATCAAGTTCATATTCGCGCCGATCTCGAAGCGGTTCGCCGTGAAGATCGTCCGCTCGCTGGATAAGTTTATACACGGCTTCAGCTGTTTCCGCAGCCCGGCGGATTTGGGCAAGGCTTTTCTTTACTCGGGGGCCATTTGGATGTTGGTGGCCCTGTCGTATTACTTCATTAACCTCGGCTTCAAATTCACGTCGCCCTTGCCCCTCTACGCGCCGTTGCTGCTGGTCGCCATCGTCAGTCTGGCGATCTCGATACCGTCTTCGCCGGGTTTCATCGGGACCATGGAGCTGGGCGTCATCGCGGCTCTCCACGTAATCGAACCGGCGCTGACGAGGAGCGAGGCGCTATCGTACGCGATAATCGTCCACGTCGTCCAAGTGTTGCCCTCGGTCATCATCGGCCTCTTCTACCTCTGGACCGAGCACCTGACGATAGCCGACCTCGCCAAGGCGGAGCAACTGAAGGAAGAGGCGGCATGATAGATAAGGGGAGGTAGCTATGGATAGGGATTTCGTCGAGCGCCGGCGTTATCCGCGCGCCGTCATCGATTACCGCGGTATTTTGGAGACGGTTTCGGGCGAACGCGTAAACTTGCGCGCGCGCAATATCTCCGGCTCGGGGATGTATTTCGACACCGCAAAACAACTGACCGAATTCACCGAGGTCTCGCTCCAGGTAATGCTGCCGCCGGTAGGCGACGCGCCCGAACTCTCCTTCCGCTGCGGCGGCGTCGTCGCCCGCGTCGAAGACCACGGCGGCGAGGGGGAATGGCCTTTCGGAGCCGCGGTCCACTTCAACGAGATCGACGAGGAACATCGCCTGGCGATATGCGCGTACGTCGACGCGGTTTTCGCGGAGTCCGGAAAAGGACTGGAGGCGCGCGGCGGCAGGGTGGGCGAGTGCTGACGGCGACAGGCGCCTTCGCGCGGAATTCCGCCCGGGCACAAGTCTAACGTTGCCGCGGAGGGCGTCCCGGCTCGAAGCTCGTAATACTATTTTGTTTTGTTACGCGGAATAATGGGTAAAGGAGATTCTACCTCGCGCGGGCTCGGCCGCGGCGTCCGGGGCCGGAAAGCGGGCGGCGTGAACGGCGCGGTGAAGTGGGTAATATGCGCGGCCGCGTGCGTCGCTGTGGCCGGGTTGTCGTGCAGCTTTACCCGGCGTTATACGGCGGATTACGACAGGCCGGGCGCGTATCGCGATGTAGGCGAGGCCTCGTATTACGGCCGCGAGGCCCACGGCAAGCCTACGGCCTCGGGCGAGAAGTTCGATATGCACGCCCTGACCGCGGCGCATAAGACGCTGCCGTTCGGAACGAAGGTCCGGGTTACGCACCGGGGCAATAAAAAAAGCGTCGTCGTGCGCATCAACGACCGCGGCCCGTTCGTGGCGGGTAGGATAATCGACCTGTCCTATGCCGCGGCCAAGAGAATAAATATGCTCGACGCCGGCGTCGCCAACGTCGAGATAGTCGTCGTCGATTGACCCTAATCGACGGAGGCCAAAGCCGTCGCCAGCTCGGCCAGTTTTACGAGCGAGGCGACGGCGATTCTTTCCTCGGTGGTATGTAGTTTTTCGAAGCCGCAGCCGAGTACTATGGAAGGTATGCCCCGGGCGTTGAAGACGTTGGCGTCGGAGCCGCCGCCGCCGGCGACGAACTTGGGCTCGAAGCCCATGGCGCGCGCGGCGCGGCTGAAGAGCGCTATCGGCGCCGCGTCGTCGTCGAGCCGGTAGGAGACGTAAGCCTTCTCCCACTTTACGTCGACGAGGCCGCCGTAATCGGCGGCGGCTTTTTCCATCGCTTCGGTCACCTGCGCTATGTGCGCGGCCAGTTTCGCCGGGTCGTGCGAGCGTACCTCGCCCTTAATCTCGGCGCGTTCGGATACGATGTTCGTGGCCTGGCCGCCCGAAATCAGGCCGATGTTCGCGGTGGTCTCGTAGTCGATGCGGCCCAGTTGCATGGCCGCGACGGCGGCCGAAGCCATTTGAATCGCGCTGATGCCCTTTTCCGGTTCGATGCCCGCGTGGGCGGCCCGGCCGCGGAACGTCGCCGTGACGAGCTCCGAACCGGGCGCGGCGTTTACGGCGTAGCCGGGGGGCTCGGCGGTATCGAAGACGAAACCGGTCTTGCTGGTGATGAGGCCGTAGTCGGCGTGCTTCGCGCCCAGGAGGCCTATCTCTTCGCCGGCGGTGAAGAGGATTTCGAGCGGCCGCGGCTTCGGCAGCCGACCGGTTATTTCGGCGAGTTCGACCAGCACGGCGACCGCGGCGCGGTCGTCGGCGCCCAGGATGGTATCGCCCCGGCTGACTACGTATCCGTTTTTTACCGTCGGTTCAACGCCGGCGCACGGCTCCACCGTGTCCATATGGGCCGCGAACAAAAGCGGTTCGCCGTCGCCGTCGGTTTTAACGAAGAGATTGCCGGCGTCGCCGTCTATGGCGTCGGCGGCGTCGTCCTCCACGACGGGCCATACGCCGTCGAGGCGCTCGCCGATATAGTCGGCTACGTCGCGTTCGCCCCGGCCGGGGCCGTAAATCGCCGCGAGGTCTTTGAAGGTATTTAAAAGTCTGCGCCGGCTAATCTTGGGTGGCATAAATTCGGCTAGTTGTCGTCCCACGCGGCGACGGCCGCGGCGCCGCTGAAACCCGGGATGACCTTCACCTGGTTGCCCTGCGAGTCGTAAATGCGGACGGCGCCGCCGCCCATCTCGGCCACGTAGACCCGGCCGGTTTCCTCGTCGGCGAAGACGTCCTCGGGGTGGGAGAGGCCGCTCACGACGAAAGTGGCCACCGCCGCGTAGTCGTTGTGGGTGCCCGTCAGCGCGCGCGGCAGCGCTACCAACAAGCCTTTTTCGGTATCCGCGACGTATACGGCCTTCGCCGTCTCGTCGATCGCCAGCGCCACCGGCTCGCCGAAACCGCCGACCGAGGCCAATTCCGCCGCGTTCGCGGAGAGCCGCACGACGCGGCCCTGTTGGCGGCTGCAGGCCCAGCCTTTGCCGTCTCCGTCCGCCGCCACCGCCCACGGGTTCTCGAGGTCCGTGAAGCGCCCCACCTCGACGGCGTTGACGGCGACGGCACCCGAAGCGGTTCCGGATATCTTCACCACGGCGTCGCTACCCTCGTCGGCCACCCAGGCGTCGCCCGCGACGGGGTCGACCGAAATCCCGCGGGGGTATTTGAACCCCGAGACCCGGGCCAAAACGCCGCCCCCGGGCGCCAGGCGTATAACGCGGTTGTTGCCGCGGTCCGAAATCCAGCACTCGCCCGACGATTGACCCACCGCGAGCGCCGCGGGGTTGAGCACGAGGAAACCCTCTTCCTCCCTCGGCGTCGCGTAAACGGGGTTGCCGCCGCCGTCGAATTTGCGAATGCGGTTCGTATAGAAATCGCAGACCCACGTGGCGCCGTCCGCGCGATAGACGTCGATCGAATTGGGTTTGCTGAACACGCCGGGGCCGCCGACGGTTTTTACGAAATTCCCGTCCGCGTCGTACATCACGACTTCCTTATCCGGCTGGTCCGCCACCCATATCCTCGCCCCGGTGACGGGGTTCCCGTCGCCCTCGGTGTCGGGGCTGCACGCCGACCAGAGGCAGCACAGCGAGGCGACCGCCGCAGCGCATATAAATTTATATAGTCGCATTTTTCGCACCCTTCTCGACGGTACGATTACCCGCCGTTCTCGATTGCAAGTTAACGCTGGGGGTAACTCCGCTTAGGATACGATATCCGGGGAGGTTTTACAATACGGCCTTTTCTTCGCGCCGGGGCGTCGCCGGCCGGACCGAGACGAAAATGAAGGCGGCGACGACTTCGAGTACCGCGAGCGACGCTACCGCGAGCCGGTACCTCCCTACGGGCCACGCGGCCGCGGCGTACACTATAAGGCCCCACAGGAGGGGCCCCACCGTCGCGGCGACCCGGCTCGAGAGCGAATAGAGGCCGAAGAATTCTCCCTGTTCGTGCTCGGCGACCAGGCTTGCCAGGAACGGCCTGGCGGCGGTCCACGTGAACCCCAGGCCCACGCCCACGAGCGAGCCGCCGACCCAAAATAGTACCGGATGATGGGCGAGAGCGATGAGGGTGAAGGTGGCGGCCCAGCCGGCCGCGGTGGCGACCATAGTCTTGCGCGGCCCCCACCGGTCCGTGACGAAACCGGCCGCGGCGGCGCCCACCACGGCGAAAGTCGTCGCCACGATGAACAGCGGGATCTTGGCCGCGTCGGGCATTCCGAATACGACGTTCGCGTACACCGCCATAAATATTATTGCCGTCGCTACCGGGTCCTGGAGGAACAAATTGCCTATCAGGAATTTAAAGACCTCGGGCCGGCGGCGGGCACTTTTGACGGTTTGCAAGACCTTCCGCAACCCCCACCACGCGGACCGGCGCGCCGCGCCCGCGCGCGGTTCTTTAAGCCAAAGAAAAATCGGCACGGAGAAAATCAGGAAGATCAGGCCGGTCGGTATAAACGCCGACGGCCGCCCCGCGGCGAACCCCGGGACCCATCCCTTTACGAACGGCCAGACGAGGAGGAGGCCGGCGATGGCGCCGACGTATCCGAGGGCCGTCCCCAGCCCCGATACCCGGCCCGTTTGCCCCGGCGGCGCCGCGGTGCGGAGGAGCGAGTTGTAAAACGTTTGGCCGCCGATGTAGAAATAGTTGGCCAGCGCGAACGCGGCCAGCGCCAGGACGCCTTTACGGTATATCGGGTTTGCGAGGGTCGCCACGTTGCCTATGGCAACGGTAAACGCGACGCACCCCACCGTGTAGACCAACAGGCAGCGGAGGCGGTTTCTGCGGGCGTCGGCCATGGCGCCGAGGGCCGGCATCGTAAGGCCGACGGCTATCATCGATGCCGAGTAGGCGATGCTGTACGAGATGTCTTCGAAGCCCAGGTCGACGATGATCCACTGGGCGAAGTACATCGTGATGATGTTCATGGAGAAGATGGTGTTGGCGAAGTCGTACGTCGCCCACGCCCACGCCCGGCCCGGCAACGTGAGGTACAACGCCTCGGCTATGCGGCGCCAACTCATTTTTCGGGGAGAGTATCCGCCCGGCCGCGGTCGCGGTGGACGACGACGCCCCGCTTGACGGTGACCCACGAGCGCGTCGGCCCCCAGTCGTACAGCAGCTCGTTGATATCCCCGACGTCGAAGGCCGCGACGTCGGCGGCCTTGCCCGGCTCCAGAGAGCCGATTTGCCCCGCGCGGCCCAGCGAGTAGGCGGCGTTGACCGTGACGGCGTGCAGGATTTCGGCGGGCGTGAGTTTCAGGTAGGTGGCCGCGGGCGTCAGTATCGCGCGGAGCGATGCGGCGTGGCATGAGCCGGGGTTGTGGTCGCTGCCTACGGCGACTACGGCCCCCGCTTCTATCAGCGCCCGGGCGGGAGCGAAGCGGCTCGAGCCCAGGAAGATAGTCGTACCGGGCAGCAACACCGCCACCGTATCGGACGCGGCGAGCGCCCGTATCCCGGATTCGGTTGCGACGGCGAGGTGGTCGACGGCGGCGGCGCCCATCTCGACCGCCAACTCCGTCCCGCCAAGGGCCTCGAACTCGTCGGCGTGGAGCCGGAGCTTCAGGCCGGCGTCGCGGGCGGCTCCGAGGATAATCCGCGTCTCTTCCAGCGTGAAGGCGCCGCGGTCGCAGAAGCAGTCGGCGTACTCGGCGAGCCCCTCGGCGGCGACCGTCGGGACCATTTCGCGGGCGACGAGCGCGACGAAATCGCCCCGGCGTTCGGCGAATTCCGGCGGGAGGGCGTGGGCGCCCAAGAACGTGGGGACGACGTCGAGGGCGGTTTCGTCGCCCAATCGCGCGGCGACGCGCAGCATCTTGAGTTCGGCCTCGGTCGTCAGGCCGTAGCCGCTCTTGACCTCGGCGGTCGTCGTGCCGTGGCTCAGCAGCACGTCGGCGCGACGTCGGGCGGAAGCGAAAAGTTCGTCTTCGCTCGCGGCGCGCGTACGGCGAACGGTATCGAGGATGCCGCCGCCGGCCTCGAATATTTCCAAATACGAGGCGCCGCGGAGGCGCGTCTCGTATTCGTCCGCGCGCGAGCCGCCGTAGACGAGGTGGGTGTGGCAATCGACGAGGCCGGGCGTCACGAGGCGGCCGCCGCAGTCCAGCGTCTCGCAATCGTCGCCCGCTTCTCTTTCGACGGCGGCGCGCGGGCCGACGGCCGCGACGATGCCGTCGCGCGCCAGGAGGGCGTCGCCGTCGGCGACCGTCTTTTCCGCCAGCCGGGCGCCGCGCCGCGGCCCGCCGGCGGCGGTGAATATTTGTCCCGCGTTATAGAGCAACAGCTCGGGCATGGCTAGAACCGGGGCGTCCCGGCCTCGATTATAACGTCGCCGGCGTCCGTGACGAGCGTAGGCGAGAGTATGACGCCGTCGACGTGAATGGCGACGTCGTTGGAACCGCCGAATCCGACGTTGTTGCCGAGGGCGAGGTGGACGGTCCCCAGTATCTTCTCGTCTTCGAGGATGGCGCCGGTCAGCCGGGCGGTCGGGTGAGTGCCGATGCCTATTTCGGCCAGGACCCTGCCGCCCTCGCCGAAGGGTTCTATCAGCTTCCGCAGCGCCTCGGCCTCGCGCCCTCCCTCTAACGCCGTCGCGGCGCCGTCTTCGAACGTTATGCGTATCGGCTCCGCGAGAAGGCCGACGCCGGCGAACGAGCCGTCGAACACGGCCACGCCCGAGCTCCCGGCCAGGACGGGGCCCGCGCACGCTTCGCCGGCGGGCAGGTTGCCGAAGTTGCCTTCGTCGTGGTAGACCCCCGTATCGGCGGAGAATTCGACGTCGGCGACGTTTATCTTTATATCGGTTCCGGCCGGCGCCGTCAGCGTGAGGGATTTGACGTCGGCGAGCGCGTCGGCGAGCTTCCGGGTTCGTTCGGCGACGTCGCCGTAGTCGACGGCCATCGTACGGACCATCATGTCCTCGGTTATCCCGGGCATAGACGCGCAGCGGGCGCCGCCTCCGGTCGCGGCCTTGCGCGCGTGCGTGTGGGAGAGCGACACCGCGGTGGCGAGCAGCAAGACCGGGCTTTCCCGCATGAGCGCCGCGACGGGGCCGGGGGGTTCTTCGCCGTTGACGCGCCGCGCCTTCATCACCGCCAGGACCGGCTCGGCGCCCATCGCCCCGGCTTCGCGCCACAGCGCTTCCCCTACGACGCGGCTCACGTCGTCGGTCACGACGGCGACGACGTCGCCGGCGCCTACGGCCATGCAATCCGCTAACGTGCGCCTCGCCGCCTCGCTCAGTTTTTCGGCCGCCATATTTCCGCCTCCGCGTTCATCACATATAACCCAAACTGCGCAATTTCTCTTTCGTTTCGGCGTCCGTCGGGCCGCCGTAAGCGCCCAGACGGTCGGCGCGGGTGGTATCCATCGTAATGACCAGGAGGTTGGCGGCGCCGGGAGGGGGGGCGGTTTCGGGGGGGGCGAGGCGGCGGCTCGAGCCGGCGAAGGCCGCGGCCGTACCCCCCGCTACCGCGACAAGCAATACTAATAACGTGTATAAAAACCGGCCGCGTATCCTCAATCTCGGTACGAACCGCACCGCGAGCCAAAAGAGGACCAACAACGCGGCGTCGGCGCTCAAGGGATGGGTTTTGCCGGGGAGGACGCCGGCGTTGAGGTAGAAGCCGCCGTAGAACAGGGCCGCCGCGGCGCAAGCGAACGTGACGCCCCAGGTCCGTTCGCCGAATACGAGACGCCCGGGAGCCGTTCGCCGCACGAGGCAGAATAGAAGGCCGGCGATGCCGGAGGCCGCGGCCGCGAGGGCGAAACCCGCGAGCACGAGAAGCGCGGCGCCCGGCCGCGACGTCGTCACCTCGGCGTCGAAGGCCACGAGGAGCGCCGCTTCCCACGCGCCGATAAGGCCCCCGGTTAAGGAGGCCTCGGTAACGAATCTCGCTGCTGACGTTTCGCGGATGCCGGCGGCCCTATTAACCGAATTCGACGTAGATCTCGGTAGTGGTTTTTATGAGCTCGTCGAGAGCGGCGGCGCGCGTTTCCGTGTCGGTCTCTTCGGCGAATTTCTCTACGCCGTCGTAAACTTTATCCTTCGCGTCGTCGAACTGGTCTTCGCGGCCGCTGGCGGAGGGCGGAATCATCGAGCCGAAGAAATTCTTCTGCGCCTCGCGCATGTTGGGCATGATGTGCTTCATGTCGTTGAAGCGGTTTTCCTTGAACGCGAGCTTCATCTCGCCGGTGATGACCAGAAGCCTTACGGCCTCGTCGCCGGCCGTGTTCACGTTGTTTTTCTCGTGGAGCTGCATTATTAGTTTCTGGGCTTCCAGGATGCTGGCTTCGGCGTCCCCGAGATTGTCCGCGCCGACCTGGTTTTTGATGTCGCCCATTATTTTCGTCAGCGTAGAAATGCGATTCGGCCAGTCGTTGTCGCCCTCGAATTGTTCCGGCGGTTCGTCGGGCCAGGCCTTTTGCACTTCGCCGAAGGATTCCTCCGCGTGCGCCGCGGCGCCGGCCGCCTTCTCCTTGCCCGGCGTCAGCGACACGAAACGAATGGCCTCCCGGAAAGCGGCGTAGCCCTCGTCGAACTTGCCGATGTCGCCCTCCGCCGCCGTTTCGCCGGTCGCGGGTTTCTCCGCTTTCTTTTTACAGGAGACGAAACTCACGGCCAAGAGCGCTACAAGGCCTAAACATACTATTGTTCTCTTCATATTCTCCTCCTGCGCGGTGCTTCCCACAGTGAAGGCCGGGGTTTTTGGGGGAATTTAACACTTCGCGCCGACGCTGTCAAGGAAATCGTAAATGCGGGCCGCGACCTCCTCGGCGGTAATCCCCGTAAGACAGCGGCGATGGTCGCACGCGCGGAAGTAGCCGTCTTTGTAGCACGGCCGGCATTCCGCCCCGTAAGATAGTACGAGGGTCGGCGTTTGCCAGGGGCCGTTCCATGCGGCGTCGGTGGGGCCGAAGAACGCTACCGTGGGCACGCCGGCGGCGGCCGCCAGGTGCATCGGCGCGGAGTCGTTCCCGACGAAAGCCGCAGCTTTTCGCGACAGCGCGTACAACGCCGGCAGGGACGTTTTGCCCGTTATGTCGCGCACGCCGGTCGAAGCGGCTACGTCCGAGTTCACCCGGGCGTCGGACGGGCCGCCGACCAGAACGACGTTGAAGTCGGCCCTAAATCTTTTAATAAGCTCGACGTAGCTTTCGGCGGGCCAGCGCTTCGCTACCAAACGCGTTTTCGGGTTAACGCCGCCGCCGGGGGCGACCAGGAGAAAGGGGCCGGTTCCGAAGGCCGGGTCGGCCAGGATGTGTTCGGCCTCACGCGCGGCCTCTTCGCCGGGGACGACGACCAGGGGGCCGGGCCGGCCGGGCGCGCCGCACGAGGCCGCCAGCTCGAAGTATTCCTCCACCTGGTGGCCGCGCCGCGAGCAGGGGACTTTGACGGTATGGGCGAAGCCGTCGCCGTCGCGGTCGAAGCCGAGGCGGTGCGGGATGCCGGTCCAGGCGGCGAAGGCGGAGAACTCCCAGGCGTGGTGGAAGACCACGGCCAGGTCGAAACCTTCGCCGGCGACGCGCTCGCGAAGGCGGCGGACCTTGCCCAACCGTTTCTCTACGAAGAGCTGTTCCGGCACGGTCCATACCCGGTCGAAGAAAGGCGCCGGGGCCGCCAGGGGCGCCGTAGCGACGCCGGTAAGCAGCGTTATATGCGCTTCCGGGAAGCGCTCGCGGAGCGCCGCGAAAGCGGGCGTCGCCATAAGGTATTCGCCGATGGCCCACAATTTAACGAGCAGGACCCGCCGGACGTCGTCGCGCGGGGGGAGCGGGGCCTCCCGCGGCCGTAGTACGGCTTGGGCCGCCGATATCGCGGCGCCGCGGGCCACCTTCTTGAATATATTGCGTTTAACGCCCAAAGTTTACCGGTATCAAATGTCGGCGCTGATCGGGGCAGCTACTCCGGAGGCGCGTACCGCAACAGCGTGACGCCGCGGCGGCTCGCGACTTCTCGGAAGTAGCGCGCGAGGGTCGGCCTGATCTCGGCCGGCGTATCCAGGCCGTCCAGAACGTATGCGGCCTCGCCGTCCGCGAGGGCCGCGGCCGTTTCCTCGTACGTCATTAAATGGTAACGGCGCCGTTCGCCCGGGCCGAGCCGCTCGCCCACGCGGTGCGTGAAGTACCCGAGCTCCCATCCCGGTATCACCTTGCGCCGGGCGAGCGCGGCGTAGCCGGGCCAGGCGGTATATATCGCGGCGTCCGGAGGCGTATGGTCCGCGAGTAGCCGGGCCGCGGCGTAGACTTCCGCGGGGCCGACGAGCGCTTTGTGGGCGCGACCGAACGCGACCTTGGCCGCGGGCCGCGCGGTCCCTACGAGAACCGCCGCCGCGACGATGCCGAGGGCGAGCAGCTTACGTTTTTCCCATAACCACGCGGCGCCGACGCCCGCCGCCGGCGCGAAGGCCGCTACCGCGGGGGCGAAGTATTGTCCCTGGCTGCTCCCGGGGACGAGGTTGGCGGCGACGACCAGGAAACCCGCGGCGAGCGGGAACGCCAATATCCTACGGTGTGGGGACCAAAGCGCGACGCAGGCGGCGAGGATTAATATCGCCGGGTCAGGCGGGACCAGGAGACTCAGCGCGGCGGCGCCGCGGTGCGTCGCTTCGCCCGCGAGGAAAAGCTCGTGTATGCCCCATACGTTGAACGTGAACGCCTCGCCGGCGGCGACGCGGAAATAAACGACGAGCGGCGTCACGGCCAGGGTGCCGGCGCACGTCGCGGCGACCAGGGCGACGCGGCGCCCCGGGCCGCCCGGCGACGCGAGCCAGATGCCCAGGGCCGCGGCGGCCAACGTTGCCAACAACGGCAGCCGCGCCAGCGTCGCGACGCCGATAAGTATGCCGACGACTACGGCTCGCGATATGCCGATTTTGTTTGTGCGCCCGGGCCACAGCCAAACGGCCACGGCGAAGGCCAAAGCCGCGCCGGCCGGCGCGTACGCCTTTATCGGCACGAGCCACGTGAGCGCGAGCGACGATGACGCGAAGAAGGCGGCGGCGAGGACGGCCGCCCGGGCGCCGAAGCGCCGGCCTGCCGCTAAGCCCAACGCGAGCGCCGAGGCGGCGAAAAGCGCTACGTTCGCGGCCCGCAACGCGTAGAGAGAGGGGCCGAAGGCCTTGATTTTGGCCGCGTAGTAGAGCGGCGCGAGCGGGGGGTGGGGGAGGGCGAAGTCGCGGTAGGGCAGCTCGCCTTCGGCCAGGCGCCACGACGTGTAGAGCCAGAACCCCTCGTCGCGGTCGACGGGACGGCACCATATCTGCGCCGCGGCCAAAATAAAGAGCGCCGCCAGGAAAAGCGCCGTCATTAGCTTTTTCGCGTTCAAAATATCGGCCTCATTCGTCGGTGCATAATAATATACCGCGGGGGGGCGGTCAAGCGCGACTGCGCGGCGCGGGCAAAATCGTTTGCGCGCCGGGCCGCCATTTGGTATATTGTTGCGTTCCACGGAGGTCGAGTTGCTGGAGAAATTGTTCCATATCAAAAAGAATAACACGTCCGTAAAGCGCGAGGTCATGGGCGGCGTCGTCACGTTTATGACGATGTCGTACATAATATTCGTGAACCCGGCGATTTTGAGCGCGGCCGGCCTGGACTTCGGCGGCGCCCTGGTCGCGACGTGCATCGCCGGGGCGGCGGGGACCTTTCTGATGGGCGTTTTGGCCAACTACCCGATAGC
>DATKXQ010000134.1:0-5494 GCA_035528975.1 bacterium | reverse complement strand
TCACCACGGCGAGCTCGTCCAAGACCTTCTGGCGCTCCAGGGCCGTGAGGCGCGCCAGCCGCATGTCCAGGATGGCCTGGGCCTGGACCTCGGAGAGTTTGAAATTCTTCATCAAGGCCGCGCGCGCTTTGTCCACGTCCTTGGACTTGCGGATGAGGGCGATGACCGCGTCCAGGTTATCGAGGGCGATCTTGAAACCCGCCAGGATGTGGGCGCGCTTCTGCGCGGCGGCGAGGTCGAAGGCCGTCCGCCGCATTACGACCTCGCGGCGGTGCTCGATGTAACAGGTTAATATATCTTTGAGGTTAAGCGTGCACGGCTGGCCGTCGACGAGCGCGATGGCGATGACGCCGTAGGTTATCCGGCACTGCGTATGTTTGTAGAGCTGGTTCAGGATGATTTGAGGATTGGCGCCGCGGCGCAACTCGAGCACGATGCGCATGCCCTCGCGGTCCGACTCGTCGCGGAGGTCGCTGAGGCCGTCGATCTTCTTGTCCTTGACGAGGGTCACTATCTGCTCCAACAACCGGGACTTATTTACCTGGTAAGGTATTTCGTGGATTACGATGCGTTCGCGGTCGCCCCGCATCTCCTCGATCGTCGCCCGGGCGCGCACGACGATGCGCCCTCGCCCCGTGCGATATGCGTCGTCGATGCCGGCGCGCCCCACGATCAAGCCGCCGGTGGGGAAGTCCGGCCCGGGCAACATCGCGGCGACCTTTTCCGGCGTCAGCTCGGGTTTGTCGATGAGGGCCGTTATGACGCGCGCGACCTCGGTCAGGTTGTGCGGCGGCATCTTGGTCGCCATCCCCACCGCTATGCCGTCGGCGCCGTTGACGATGAGGTTGGGCAGTAGGGCCGGGAGGGCCAGCGGCTCCTTGAGGGTCTCGTCGAAGTTGGGAGTGAAGTCGACCGTGTCCTTGTCGATGTCGGCGAGCATGGATTCCGCCACCGGCGTCAGGCGCGCCTCGGTGTAACGCATCGCCGCGGCGGCGTCGCCGTCGACCGAGCCGTAGTTCCCCTGGCCGTCTACCAGCGGGTAGCGCATCGCGAAGTCCTGCGCCAGCCGGACCAGCGTGTCGTAGACCGCGGTATCGCCGTGGGGGTGATATTTGCCGAGCACGTCGCCGACGATGCGCGCCGATTTGCGGAACGCTTTGCCCGCGCCGGCGCCCAGCTCGCGTATGCCGTAGATGAGGCGCCGGTGGACCGGCTTCAGGCCGTCGCGCACGTCCGGCAGCGCCCGGCCTACGATGACCGACATCGAGTAGTCGAGGTACGACGACCGCATCTCGTCGGCGATCGCGACCTTCTTGGTTTTCTCGAACATCAAAGGGGTCGTCATAGGGTCAGATCAACCTCGTCTAAGTCCGCCGCCGGTCGAAAACGACGACGGAACCCTCTTTCGTTTTGCCGTACTTCTTCACCGCGTTGGCTACGTCCACCATCTCGACGTACGAGGAATATTGGCCGCTGTCGTTGGGCACGGCGGCGACGGTGATGTGGACCTTACACGGCTGCTTCTTGTTCTCGCCCTGGCGGTCGATGATGACGATGTAGCCGCGGGCCACGTCCTCGGGCGCGAACAACGACGGCACTTCGTTCTCGAATTCCGCGACGATCGTTTCGGCGAGCTCCTTGGCCCGCTCGGGGCCGCACACGACCGTGAAGTCGTCGCCGCCGATGTGGCCCACGAAATCGGCGGGCGAACCCTTGCGGCCCACGGTATCGATCATCACCTCGGCGAGCAACTTTATGACGTCGTCGCCCCGCGCATATCCGTAGTAATCGTTGAACGCCTTGAAGCCGTCCAGGTCGAGGTAGAGCAGCGCGAAGGGTTCCCCTTCGGCCAGCAGCGCCTCCACGTGGCCCTGGACGGCTATCTGGCCGGGCAAGCCGGTGAGCGGGTTCCGCTCCCGCTGGGACTTCGTCCGCGAGAGGACCATCTTCACCCGGGCTTCCAGCTCCTCCCGGCTGAAGGGCTTGGTTATGTAGTCGTCGGCCCCGGCCTCCATCCCCCGCACCTTGTCCTTGACCTCTTTGCGCGCCGTCAGCATGATGATGGGGATCCGGCTGGTCCAAAAGCCGCCCTTGAGCCGACGGCACACCTCGATCCCGTCCACCTTGGGAATCATCAGGTCCAGCAATATCAGGTCGGGCGAGTATTCCTCGGCCATAGCCAGCGCCGTCTCGCCGTCGGTCGCCTGGATGACCTCGTAACCCCAATTCTCGAGGTTGAAATTTATTATCTCGCGTATGTTAGGCTCGTCTTCGACGACGAGGACCTTTTCTCGGGGGCCGTTCCGTTCCGCCATACTTTCAACCCGCGTTAAAAGCCGCGGTCCGCCCGCAAGCGGGCCGCACTAAGATAAGCGGCACTCGGGCCGAGGCCGCGTAGTTAACGGATTATGAACTTGCCGGAGGCGTCCGTCTGCCCCGTGAGGTTCAACGCGACGGGCTGGCCTTCGGCCGCCGTGAAGGTTTTGGTATACACGACGTACGCCTTAGCGTTGTTATCGTCGATGAACCCGGGACCCGTCCACAAAACCAGCGAGAGCGTGTGTTGCCCCGTCGGAACTTTTACCGTGAAGGATTTCGGCTCGAACACGCGCTTCGTAACGGTGTGGCCCGTCTCCGGCGTCAGGAACGAAGAAATCCCCGTCCACTGGTCGACGTAGTACTTCTTCTCGCCGTCGACGAAGGCCGCGTACAATATATTCAAATCCGCGGGCGAGGAAACGGCGTACGTGCCGGCGACGTTGACCGTAAGGTCCACGAACTTCGTGACCGGAGGCGGCTCGGGTTGCCCCTCCGAAGCCCGGCCGGTGGTGTGGACGTTTACGTCCCCCGGGCCGGCTGCGCCCGCTTCGCCCGACGGCAACGTGGGCGGCGCGCTTCCCGGCGTGCGGCCTATCATGTAATTGGCCAGGTAGTCGGACGCCCCGGCATCCTTCAACGTGATAATATCGTCGGCCGTCAGGTAAAAATACGAGTTCGACTTCTCGATCAACGAAACAATAAGGGCATCGCTCACGTCCTTGTCGACGAGTTTAACCACTTCGTCGATCGTCATGGGTTGGCCGAACGCGGCCGCGGCCAAGAACACGCCGACGACTACCGAGCATATTACGAGAGCCCTGCTTTCCATCGCAAACACCCCTTAGATGTCCCGGAACGCGCTGAAGGGTTATTTATAAAAATATCACATAAAACGGCATATGTCAATTTATCTTAATTTCCGGCGCCCCCCTCGATTGACACCGACGTAGCGGTATGATACTTTCGCACGGCGTATATGGGTTACCGAGCCGGGGATATCGCGCGCTGGGCCTTGGCGCTCGGCTTGCCTGTAGTCGGCGGCGCGCTCGCCACCTACGGCGAACTAATATGGGGGGCGGCCGCCGTCGCGGTGTTGGCGGCGGTTCCGCCGCTGCGCCGGTACGCCGCCGCCGCGGGCGCCGCCTTCGGCCTGCTGGTCCTCGCCCGCGCGGGGGCCGCGGTACCGGCGCCGGGCGTGACGGCCGTACTCCTGGGCCTCGCCGCCATCGCGGCGGTAGCGTACGCCCTGGCGCTCCAGCGCAGGAGAAGCCCCCGCGTAACGGACGTTCGCTGGGCCCTCGCGTTGGGGGCCGTCGCCGCGGTGGTCGCGGCCGCCGCCGCGGCCCTCCTCGCCGCGCCGCCCACCCTCAACCTCGTGCTCGTGCCGCTGGCGGCGCTCGCCGCCGTCGCCGCCGCACCCGCAAGCGAACGGCTGCCGCGGGCCGCTTTCATCGCCATAGCGGTCGGCCTCGCCCTCGGCGCCGTAAAAGGGGCCGCCGGATTCGCGCTGACGAGCCGCGCCGAAGCCGCTCTCGCGCAAGGCGACTATGCCGCCGCGGAAGGATACTCGCGCTGCGCCGCCGCGCTGGCCCCGGGGCCGCGGGCGGACCTCATCCGGCTCAAGGCCGCCGCGGGAAGCGGCGCCGCCCGGGGCCGACTCGAGGCCGTCTACGAGCGGAGGGACCGCTTCGCGTCGCCCCGGCCCTTCGACGCCGCGCTGGCGACGGCGGCGCTAACGCGCGGCGATTACGAGAGGGCCGCGATGTACGGCGACCTCGCGACGACGGCGTCGCCGGTCTCACCGGACCGCGATGAAGACCTCCCGCGCGAGGAGCTCTACGACCTCTTCGCCGCGGCGGCGCCCGGGCCCTTCGCCCGGGCCTGGGTATGGGCCTGGGGCGGCCGGTACGACGAGGCCGCGGCCGCGTTCGAGGCCGAGGCCGAAGCCGACCCCCGCGCCGACCTCTACCGGGCCCTGGCGTGGGAGCGGGCGGGCCGGCGGGAGGCCGCGGCCGCGCTCTACGGAGAAATATGGGACCGCGACCCGGACAACTTCGCCGCCGCCTTCGGCCTGCTCCGCACCGGCAATTACCCCGGCCTGCGCGGCGAAATTTGGCGCGGCATGGGAAAACGCTACCCCCACGCTATCGTCGGGACGAAACTCGACGCCGTCGACGGCCTCGCTCTCACCAAACGTCGGCTCAGCCTGGGACGAACGCCGGCCACGTTCCTCTTCCGTGGTAAAGGGCGGCGCAACGCGGCCGTGATCGCGGAAAGCTGCGCCGCCGACGAGGTGTTCCCCATAGTCGAGCTCACGGTCAACGGCAAACCCGTCCGTACGTTCTATATGAACGTGCCAGGTGAGAATATATACGAGGCCTCCCTCGACCTCGACGCGGAGGAGAACAGGATAGGCCTCCTCTTCGCAAACGATTACGCCGACCGGGAGCGCGGCGCCGACCGCAACGTTTACGTACGCGAGGTGCGCATAAGCGGTGAGTGCTACGAACGCTAAAGTCCGAACGATCGCGGGCGCCGGGGCGGCCTTCGTCGTCGCGGCCGCGGCCGCCTTGTGGGCGATAAAAACGGGAGCGGCGCTGGAGGCCGTATTCCTGCTCGTGACGGGCCTCGCCGCCGTCGCGGTCGCGACCGGCGCCGCGGCGCGTTACCCCTGGCAATTGCCGGTGCTCTTCTGGGCCGCGCTCTCCTTGCCCGTAGTAAAGCACCTCACGCCCGGCGGCGGCCTTGCCGGCATCAACGCCGACCACGTCATCATCTACCCCGTCGACGTGGTCCTCGTTCTCGGCCTGGCGCTCGTTTTCGCCTCGGCCCTGCGGCGGGAACGCGACGCCGGAAAGGGGCCGGCCGCCATCGGCCGGGCGCTGGCGAGCGTCCTCCGGACGGACCTGATCTCCTGGGCCATCTTCGCCTCGGCCGCGGCCGTCGTCCTCTCCGCGTACCACGCGCCCAAGCCGTCGCTGAGCGTCATCGCGCTGCTGGACGTCGGCCGGTTCTACGTTACTTACGTATTGTTCCGCCGCCTGGCCGCGGCCGGGCCGCGGCCGGTTCTAGACGGCCTCCTCGCGGCCGCGGCGGCCCACGCCGGCCTGTGCCTGCTGGAGTTCTTCGCCCAGAACAACTTCGGCCTCTGGGAAAAACCCGGCTGGGGCGCGTT
>DATKXQ010000133.1:0-2278 GCA_035528975.1 bacterium | reverse complement strand
GTTACGTCGAACGAACCGTAAGATATAAAGCCGCGTTCGCAAGACCAATTTACGGGCAGTACTTTTGACGTTAGCCTGAATAACGCGTCACAAGCCCCGAAATAGCCCGCCTTAACATCCCACTCAAATTCGAAACGCAATGAAACTCGCCTACGTCGAGTGGCTCGACGCCTCGTACCAGGAGGGGCCGCTGTGCGAGGACGACTTCGAGCCCCGCGTCGTCCTCGTATCCGCCGGCCTGCTCGCCCGCGAGGACGACGAGACCATCGCCGTCGCCACCGACTACGACCCGCGCGCCGGCGAGTGGCGTCACGTGAGTCACATCCCCAAGGTCAACGTCGTCCGTAGCAAAATAATCGACGCCGCCCGGCTAAGGTCGGCTCGATAGAAATTTAGGGGGGTATTATGCCGCGGCTATATTGGCGGCCGGCGCGGGGGTTCGCCGCGCGGCCGGCCGAATTTAAAGTAGATTGGGTCGTGCTGCATTACACCGCCGGCTCGCACCCGGGCGACTTGAACTGGCTCGCGCGCTCGCCCCGGCCCGCCTGCCCCTCGGCCCACTTCTACGTCTCCCCCCAGGGCGACGTCTATCAGCAAGTCCGTTTGGAGAACGTCGCCTTCCACGCCGGCATCACGTGGAGCCGCCCTTACACGTGGCAGTGGCGGCGGTGGCGCGCGCTCCGACCCAACGAGCGTTCCGTCGGCATCGAGATATCCAACCTCGGGCCGCCCCACAATTTCACCGACGAGCAGTACTTCGCGCTCGCGTTCCTCCTGCCGCCGCTGCTGGCGCGTTTCGACGTCCCGCTGCGAACGCTGCCGGACCCGTGGCGCGGCTGCGACCCCCGCGCAAGTAAGTCGCACGGCGGCGACGCCTACGACGTAGAGGAGCTCGACGGCTTCCGCGGCCTCCTGGCCCACGGCAATATCCATTATTCCAAAACGGATCCGGGCTTGCTGTTCGATTGGGACCGCGTCCGGGCGCTCGAGCCGTTCGCTTCGCCGCCGTCGCTCGCGGCGAACATCATCTGGCGCGGCGACCCGGCGGCCATTCCCGCGGAGGGCGTCCCTTTTCTATGAGAAAAGTTAAACGGGCCACCCGGGCAGAGACGTGCGCCCGTTGCCGGCCCGAATGGGCGGCGCTCTAATGGTTTACTACGTCAACCATCCCAAAGCGAAGCTTGTCGCGAATCTGGACGAGAACGGCCAATACGCCGACACGCGCGACTCGTGCTTCCTCACGCTGCTGCAGGCGACTTTGCTTCTGTGGCAGGGGCGGTGGGTCCTCGAGCCGTCAGTTGAAGCGCAGTACCGACCGTTGGGCGAGACACCCGTGCGCGGCGCCCACCTTCACGCCGCTTGCGAGAAGATAGATTACTACCGGTGCCGAGAGCTTTATCTGGTCGACACGTCGAACGATATGCAGATCCCGGGACATATGCTCTCCGCGATGACGGCCGCCAAAATCCCGGCGCCGCGGTTCGGCGGCCGGAAGGTGGCGTGGCGTAACCGGCCGGAACTCGCGCCGTGGCATTATTGTTGCGTTACGTTGACCGCGGAGTTGTGGTGGGCGCGCCATAACCTCTCGGCCTATACGCGGGATAAGTACTACCGGGGCCATTTGCTAATGATGCGGGCGTTCACAACGTATGCTAACCTCCTCGCCGCCGGCGAAGGGGCCCGCGCCGGGAAACTCTTGGCGAGTATGCAACTGTTCGTCAAAGCACTCGAAGGCGTGACGACGGTCGACGGCGAGGTGTTCCCGAACCCGTGGTTCAACCTGCTTGCGGGGTTGCCGCCCGGCCCCTGCCTGTGGGTCGATAACGCGCACGAGTGGGGGTATCAGCGCGACCCGCGGGACGGCAACCGCGACGGCGGCGTCTTCGGCCCCGGGAAGCGGAAGTTCCACCGCGAGCGCGTATTGCTCCCCGACGGCGCGTTGACCGAACCGCTCGACATGACGCATCAGCTCACGGCCGTGGCCGAAAACTATATAACCGAGTATCCGCCGATTTTTTTAGGCCGTGACTTGGAGGGGGTACCTTACTTATGAAAACGCTCAGGCGCATCGCGCTGCCGGCGCTGCTCGTCGCGGCGATAATTATCGCGGCGTTAATAGGTCGGCGGCTTTTCATAGGGGGGGAGGGCCCGGCTCGAGCGTCCTTTGGGCCTCGAGCCGAGGTTCCTCCTTCCGGCTGGGCCGTCGCACCGGAGGAACGGACGTCGTCGGCCGTCGAGAAGCTCAACCCGTTGCACCGGCCTACCAAGGCCGACGCAA
>DATKXQ010000132.1:0-2414 GCA_035528975.1 bacterium | reverse complement strand
GGTTTCGAGGCCGATGATGGTCTGGTGCATCAGGACGTGGTTGAGGACGGACCCCAGGCTGTACGTGGCCTTCGGGTCGCCGGCCGAATCCTCCAATCCCTCGGAGATGGCGATGCCCAGCGAGCCGGGGTGCTTCTTGTTCTTGTCGTAGAGCTCCTTGCCCACCCTGGTGAGGGGGCTGGGCGAGGCGTGGACGTCGGCGCCGTACATCTTCATCAGGCGGCGGCGGTCGTCCTTCCAGTCGTGGACGGCGCGCACCCAGAAGACGGTGCACTTGAGGCCGACGAGGGAGGCGGCGTAGGAGAGCGCCGTCCCCCACTGGCCCGCGCCGGTCTCGGTCGTCATGCGTTCGAAACCCTGCTCGCGGGCGTAGTACGCCTGCGCCAGGGCGGTATTCACTTTGTGGCTGCCGGTGGGGCTGTAGAACTCGGCCTTGTAGTATATCCGGGCCGGCGTCTCCAACCTCTTCTCGAGCTCCGTCGCCCGAAAGAGCGGCCGCGGCCTCCCCGCCTTAAGGTACAGCTCCTGCAGGTCCGGCGGGATGTCGATCCAGCGGTCGGGGGAGAACTCCTGCTTGAGGCACTCGCCGATGAGGAGGTTGGGAAGCTGCTCGACGCGGCTCGGCCCCTCCTCCGGGTCCTGCGGCGGCGGCAGCGGCTCCGGCAGGTCCGGCAGGATGTTGTACCACTGCGTGGGGAGCTCTTCCGCGGTCAAGTTGATCATTACGGGCTTCTTCGCCATACTTCGGCTCCTTCCCGAAAGAACTTTGGGGATTACGGGGAATGAGGTGCTCACGGCGCCGCGCGAGACGCGCAGGCGGAAGCTAAATCTAAGACGAGGGGCCGCGGTTGTCAAGGGAAAATGGCCCGACGACCCGCGCTACGCCATAAACGAAAAGCCCCGCGGCCGCGGGGCTTTTTCCTTCCGTGAGAATTTTCTACCGGTAAATCGGTTTAATTCTACCGACGCTCGCGGGGAGGACGTTCGTGGCGCCGCGGGCGTCATAGGGTTATTTCACGAATAATAAACTTATCCTTGGGTCTTTACTATCATATGCCGCGGAAATTGTAAACAAAAAAGCCGCGCGGGCCGGCGCGACGTAAACAAACTTTAACCGTGATTATTATCCGATTAACTAACTCACACGTCCCGCCGCGCGTAGAGCGCCCAGCTCGCGACGAAGAAGAGGACTACGTATACCGCCGCCGTCGCCAGCGTCAACCACCCGTCGACGTCCCAGCCCTCGAGCTTGAGCAATTGGCCGGCGCGCAGCTGCACCCCCGCCAACGGCGGCATCGCCGCGAAGTAGACCTCCGCGCCCCATCTGAGGTACCAGGGGAAATCCAGGCCGGCAGCGCGGTAGCCGCCCGTCATGAAGTCGCGTATCGCGCTCGAGGCGGCCGGGATGCTCCCTAAGTAGAATATCAAGCCCACCATCCCCGCGACGACGCGCGGCAGAAACAGGCTGAAGAAGGCCACGAGCGCCACGGCCAGCGCCGTCGCCAGCGAAGCGGCGCCCAGCGCGAGCCAAAGCGTCCACGGGAACGCGCCCGCCCGCAAAAGCGACATCGCCGTCGCCAGCACGCCCAGCGCCGCCTCGGTGGCCAGCGCCGTGAGCAGCACGCCCAGGAACTGCCCCAGCAGGACGCGGCCGCGGCGCACCGGCTTCGAGAGGAGGAACCCGGCCCGGCCGTCGTCCAGAGGCCGCGAGGCCGCGCTCATCGCCAACATTATCGCGAAGAGGATTCCCCACGAGGCCGCGACGTGGAACGAGGCGGTGCGCGCGACGTCGAGCTGCTCCTCCGCGCCGTAGGCGTGGCCGCCGCCGTAGAGCTGGGCGCCGAAAAGGCAGCCGGCGACCATCAGGAACAACACGCCCACGACGCCGAGCACTATAAGCATCCGCGCCGAGAACGAGCGCCGGAAATACTCGGCCGCTACCAGCCACGCCGTCACGACGCCTCCCCCTCCTCCGCGCCGCCGACCGTCGCGACGAACAGGTCCTCCAGGCTCTGGCGCCGCGTCGCCAACGCCGTCACGACGCAGGCCGCCGCGGCCGCGGCCTTCGAAACGTCGGAAGCGCCCTTGTCGGGCAACAGCGTCAGGACGAAGCGGTTGCCGGCTACGTCGACCGCGCTCGAGATCTTCTCGAACGCCTCGCGCGCCGCCGCGGCCGGCCCCTCCAGCTCGACCTCCACGACGTTGGTGGCCTTCAAAAGCTCGGCGAGTTTACCCTCGGCCACCAGCCGGCCCTCGTCGATGATAGCGACGCGCGAACACTGCGCCTCTATTTCGGCCAGGATGTGGGAGCTAACGACGACGGCCTTGCCGCGCGCGGCGTAGTCGCGCACCAGCGCCTTGACGAGGTGGTGACCCAACGGGTCCAGGCCGGCGGTGGGCTCGTCCAGAAAGAG
>DATKXQ010000131.1:0-2093 GCA_035528975.1 bacterium | reverse complement strand
TCGGCGTCGCCGTCGACGATTTCGTGCGCCTCTTCTTCGAGCTCAACCAGCGGATGTGGCTCAAGCTCGCCACCGGCGAGATCGACGTCCGGACGCTTCGCGCGCAGCGGTTCGCCGAGCTCTTCGAACGTCTGGGAGCGCCGCCGCCCCCGGACGCCGCGGCGCTGGGCCGCGAGTACCTGGACGTCTACCTCGGCCGCAGCTACCCGCTGCCGGGCGCCGAGGAGGCGTTGGCGGCTTTGCGGCCCCTCCTGCCGCTGGGCCTGCTGACCAACGGCTTCGCCGACATCCAACGACCCAAGGTCGAGCGGCTCGGCTGGGACAAGTACTTCGCGTGGGTCGTAGTGGCCGAGGAGGTGGGCGTCTTCAAACCCGACGTCGCCATCTACGAGAGGATGTGCGAGACGGCGGCCTTGCGGCCGGAGGACATCCTGTACGTCGGCGACTCGCCGGTGGAGGACGTCATCGCGGCGCGCAAGGCGGGCCTGCGGACCGCGTGGGTCCGGCGCGACGGCCCGGAGGTGGCGCGGTGGGCGGCCGAGGCGGAGGCCGACTACGAGGTAGCCGACGTCGGCGCCGTCGTCCCGCTGGTGCGCGGGCTCGTCGCGGCCGGCTGAGGGCGAGGGGGGCGAAACGAAAAGCCGCCCGCGGGCGGCTTCGTTGTTTTTGCGCGCGGCCTCGGGCGCGGCGGCCGCGCCCACGGTCGACGGTCCCTCCTGTAGGACGCGATAGTAGACGCTAAGATGCTAAAATACCCGGGACACCTCAACGATTAATAATCTCCTGGACTTGCCGCCGGGCCGTTACGTTGTTATAATATATGGAATAAAATGACGCGCATAGGCATAGGCTACGACGTCCACGGTTTCAAGGACGGGGGGCCGCTGACCCTCGGCGGCGTGGAGATCCCGTACGAACGGAGCCTCGCCGGACATTCCGACGGCGACGTCTTGCTCCACGCGGTCATGGACGCGATGTTGGGCGCGTCGGCGCTCAAGGACATAGGCCACCAATTCCCCGATACCGACGTCCGCTACAAGGGCGCCGACAGCGCCCGGTTGTTGGCCGAGGTCCGGACCATGGTCGAGGACGAGGGGTTGAGGGTGGCCAACGTCGACTGCATCGTAATCCTGGAGCGGCCTCGCCTCGCCAAATACGTCGACCGGATCCGCGGCCGCATCGCGGAGCTGGCCGGGGCGGAAGTGGACGCGGTGGGTGTCAAGGCCAAGACCAACGAGGGTTTCGGCTACATCGGCGAGGGCGAGGCCGTCGCGGCGTGGGCCGCGGTGGCGCTCGAGCCGCGCGAGGAGTGAGCGCGCCGGCGGCGCGCCTCCGGCCGCGCGATGGGAACCATAAGGTACATCGAGCACACCGCCGACGCCGGCGCCGAGATAACGGCGGCGTCGCGCGAGGAACTCTTCGTCCTGGGGGCGCGGGCGCTGTATCAGCTGACGCTCGACTATGACGCCGTGGGGTGCGAGCGGGAGTTGCGGCTCGAGCTCGCGGCGTCGGATTTCGCCGAGCTCTTTCACGAGTGGCTGGCGGAGCTCTTGTACCTGTTCGACGCCCGAAGTTTGGCGTTCAAGAAGTTCGTCTTCGAATTCGACGAGGAGGGGCGGAAGGTCGCGGCCACGATGCTGGGAGAGGAGGTCGACTTCGAGCGCCATCGCACCCACGGGGAAATCAAAAACGTCACGTACGCGGACTTCGCCGTCGAAGGCCGCGACGACGGCGGCTTCGTCGCGCGCGTGATCTTCGATTTGTAGGCCGCGCCGCATCGAGGCTACGTTTTGCCGCCCGGGGGGCGGCGTTTTGACAATTCGTCGCGCGAATATTGTGTGGGCCGTAAATTCTGTGATAGAATGCACTTATGAGGGCTAAGGCCTTTATGGTGATCGTCGGGGCCGTGGCGACGGCCGCGGGCCCCGCCGCCGGGGACGACGTGGCCGAGGGGGCGTTCGTCGTCAAAAAGGTGGCCGTCGACGGGAACAAGTATTTCAAAGACGACCAGATCAAAGACCTCTTGCGTATCGAGAAAGGCGAACGGTTCGAGAGGTATTTTTTCGATTATATGCTGGAGCGGGGCATCGCGG
>DATKXQ010000130.1:0-2684 GCA_035528975.1 bacterium | reverse complement strand
GGAAAGAACGGCAGGCGGCCGTTAAACTTTCTATCTCGTCGCCGACGTAATACGTAATGACCGATGCCCGGGCAACGTTTCTTATCGGCCCGGCGGCCCGGCCCACTATAACGTACGCGACGCCCGCCGCCGCCGCGACTATTACCGCCGCCGCCGCCCACTGGCCGCCACTCCATAACCCGCCCGCGAAGGAACCGCCGGTCGCGAGTACGATAACGGCCGCCGCGCCGCAACCGCCGGCCATCGCCGCCTTGACGTTAACGGGAATGAAAAACCGTTTTCGGAAATATATCCGGTTCGCCGTAAGGAAAGCGAATATCGGAACCAGATAGCGTTCGCCGGCCGCGTAGGAGGCAAGGGCCGAGATGGCGGCCGCGGCGACGCCGACGACCAGTACCGTGGCGCCGGCCTTCCCCGGCGCGCCGAATCCGCCGACGACGAACGCGCTGATAACGTATGCCAGAAGGCCGCCGGCGAAAGCGACCGCGGCGTTTAACGCGGGGAACGCCCGCACTCGCCGCGCCGACGCCGGCTCGATCGTATCTGTCGGCGGCGACGCCGGCGTCAACCGGGAGACGGCGCGGCCGAGCGAAGACGCCGCGGCGGCCGCGAAAAGCGCGGCCGCCGCGCCCAACGGTACGACGGCGTATGCGTGAGCCCACGCGAGCCGCGCTCGCACGCCGGCGTCGAGCGGCGCCGCCAAAAATAAAACCGCCGCCGCCGGTATCATTTGAAACGCGACGAGCAGTAGGCCCTGCGAAATACCAACCCGCACGGCGTCGGTCCCCGTAATATCCCGTCCAGCCAACCTCGTACCACCTTGGGTTTTTGCTAACGGTCGGTTTATTCCGCGGTGATCTCTTCGGCCGCCGCCCAATCGGCCGGCAGCTCGTACCCCTCGCGGACGAGCCTTATCGACGTCGAGACGTTCTCGGCCAGGTCACGCTGCTTGCCGGCGATAAAAAACGACCTCTCCCGGCTCCCCGTCACGTCGAGGCGGGAATACGCCGGGAGGCCGTCGGCGGCGGGAACCGCCGCGCCCGCTCCCTCGAAGGACGCCCGGCCGGTCATCTGGCTGACGTTCGTCTCCTGGTTGAGTTTCTGCTCGAAGACCACCGAGAATTCGACGACGTCCGTCTCCTCGCCTTCGAAGGCCGGCAGCGGCTGCGCCTCCGCGAACTCCAGCGATACCATCTTCATGCCGTACGAGCGCGCTACCTCGGCCCGGGCGCCGTCGCGCCACAGCTCGCCCAGGGGGCCGCCGGGAGGGAAGAGCATCAAAGCCAACAGGTTGTAACTGACCTCCTCGCTGTCCCTGGCGAGCTCCGGCGAGCGCTTCACGCCCCCCTCCCGCATCGTCCACGGCGCGAACTCGAGCCAGCGCCCCGCCAACAACTCGCCCACCTTCTCGACGTTCGGCACGACGACGTCGCCCGTAACCGTCTGCTGGCTCGCGGTGACGAACGTCAGGCGATACACGCCGCCGTCGAGCGGCTGAAGCGAAAAGGTCGCCGACGTCTCGGTGCGGCTCAGGGCGGGGATGCCGAACGCCCGGGCGACCTCGGCCGTGGCGTCGTCCACTTCGTACGTAGTGCTGACGTCGACGGCGTAATTGACGCCGTCGGCGCCCGCCCCGGTTGCGGCCGCGACGAAGGCCGCAACCGCTAAAGCGTATTTTTTCACGGTTTTATTATCCCTCCTAATCGTCATTTTTGTAACATTTTTACGGCCCTTTATCAACTGTTTTCGGGAGCCGGCGTTGACACCGCGAGGGGATTGTGTTAATTTGCGGCCGTGCCGCGAGAGGAGAAGCGATGATAGAGAAGTACCTCGGTCACGAACCCGGGCTCGCCGACGACGTTTACGTGGCGCCGACGGCCCTCGTCCTCGGCCGCGTTACGCTGGGCGAACGGGCGAACGTGTGGCCCGGCGTCGTACTGCGCGGCGACATCAACGAGATTATCGTGGGCGCGTACACAAACATCCAGGACCTGTGCGTCGGCCACGTCGAGGACGACTTGCCGCTAATAATCGGCTCGTACGTTACGGCGGGCCACGGCGCCATCCTGCACGCCTGCGAGGTCGGCGACGGCTGCCTTATCGGCATGGGCGCCGTCGTCCTCAACGGCGCGAAGGTCGGCGCCGGCACGACGCTGGGCGCCGGCTCGCTCGTGCCGCCGGGCAAGGAAATCCCGCCGGGGGTTCTGGCGCTCGGCTCCCCCGCCAGGGTCGTGCGCCAACTCACGGCCGAGGAGGTAGCCCACAACCGCTACTGGGCCGAGAAGTACGCTCAACACGCGGCGACGTTCCTCGACAAATAAAAACGGGGTTCGCCGCCCGAAGTCGGAGCGGTAGATGCCGTCGCCGAGGGGACGGGAGAAAGTCCTCCAGACGTACGCGTACTACGACGCGAACGACCGGAGCTGGGAGAAGACCGTCTTGCGGATTTCCTCGCCGCATACGAGCTGGGAAAAATTACGAAGGAATAAATCCGGCTCCCGCTAACAGGCACGAAAAAGGCCGCCCGGGGGGGCGGCTTTCGGTTTTAAGGCGTCGCTTTACGGATTGAAGGCCCCGCCGTCGCCCCCAAATATATCGCCGCCAGCGCGAGCGCGGCGCCGACGGCGTCCAGCGCCGTCGTCGGCCGGCCGAAGAACAGCACGTCCCACACGAACGCCAGCGAC
>DATKXQ010000129.1:0-6242 GCA_035528975.1 bacterium | reverse complement strand
AAAACCGCGATCGTCGATGAGCGGGCCGAACTGGGCGAAGACGTGACGGTCGGGCCGTACGCGATTATTGAAGGGCCGGCCGTAATAGGCGCCGCGACCACGGTGGGACCGTACGCCCGTATCGTGGGCGCGGTCGCGATGGGGGCGGAGTGCCGCGTATTCTCCCACGCGGTAATCGGCACGATTCCGCAAGACTTGAAGTTCGAAGGGGAGGAGTCCACGGTCGAAATCGGCGAAGGTACCACTATACGCGAGTTCGTAACTATAAACCGGGGCACCAAAGCCGCCGGGGCGACGCGCATAGGCCCGGGGTGCCTCCTTATGGCCTACGCTCACGTGGCCCACGACTGCATATTGGGCGCGAACGTCGTTTTGGCCAATTGCGCTACGCTCGCCGGCCACGTAGACGTTGGCGAATACGCTATTATCGGCGGCTTGTCCGCGGTCCACCAATTCACGAGGGTGGGGAAACACGCGTACGTCGGCGGCATGAGTCGCGTAAGCCAGGATATCATCCCGTACGCTTTGACGGCCAGCGAACCCACCCGCGTGGTCGGCATCAACGCCGTGGGCCTCCAGCGGCGGGGCTTTCCTTCGGAGGTGCGCGCGGCGCTAAAAAAAGCGTTCCACACGGTTTACCGGGAAGGTTTAAACAGAGCGCAGGCCGTGGAGAAGCTAAAGGCGGAAATGGGCGACGTCGCCGAGGTCCGCGACATCATAGCTTTTCTGGAAACCTCCGAACGCGGTATTTTAAAGTAGTAAACGTAACCGGTTCCGATTCGCGGGAAAATGCGGTCAACGAGCGGAAATTTTTAGGCCGTGATAAATTTTAAAGGCAAGATAGGGTTAATCGCGGGTTCCGGCCAAATGCCGCTTTTGGTCGCGGAGGAAGCGATAAGCCGGCACCCCGAGGGCGTCGCCGGCGTCTTCGCCGTCTGCGTCACGGACGAGGCGTTCCGTCGCCTGAAAGACCGGATCTACGTCGAGCGCGTGAGCCTGGGGCAGGCGGGCCGCGCTATAAAGCTTCTGAAGAGCAACGGCGCGGAGTATTGCGTTTTCGCCGGCAAGGTGGAGAAGGCGCCGGTGTTGGCGGGCCTTAAATTCGACGCCCGGGCCGTAAAGATCCTCGCCCGCGTCCGCGACTTCACGGATATCGAATTGATGGGGGAACTCGTCCGCGAGCTGGAGCGCGAGGGTTTCGACGTGTTGCCGCAGACCGAAATACTCGAGCGCTACGTCGTCGAGGCCAGGGTTTACACGAAGCGCAAGCCGACGAAAACGGAGCGCGACGATATCGCTTTCGGGATGGAAAAAGCCCGGGGCCTCGCGGCGTTGGGAATAGGCCAAACGGTCGTCGTCCGCAAGAAGTCGGTACTCGCGGCCGAGGCGTTGGAGGGAACGGACGATACGGTGCGGCGAGGGGCGAAGCTGGCCGAGGGGAAGGGCGGCGTGGTCGTAAAGGCGATGAAGCCCGGCCAGGACAAGCGGTTCGACATCCCCACGGTGGGCCTCGCGACGCTCAGGTTGGTTTTGTCCGGCGGCCTGAAAGTCCTGGCGCTCGAGGCCGGCTCGTCGTTTCTTATAGACCGGGAAGAGGTTATCGCCGCGGCCAACGGCGGCAAACTAACCGTCGTCGGCGTGGGGGAATAGTGGGTTGGGACGTAACGCGGCTCGTAGTAGGGCCGCTCGCCACTAATTGCTACGTCGTCGCAGCCGGGGGGGCGGCCGTGGTCGTCGACCCGGGGGCGCACGCCCCCAGGATAATAGAGGCCGTTCGCGGCCTGGACGTCCAAGCGGTACTGGTTACCCACGGCCACCCCGACCACGTAGGAGGCGTAGACGAGTTCCTCGCGGGAACGGAGGTACCGTTTATGGCGCCGGCGGCCGACGCGGCTCTCGTAAAAGAATACGTTTCGGCGGAACCGGTCCGGTGGCTGCGCGACGGCGACCGGCTCGAGTGCGGGGCGCTGACGTTGGAGTTCGTAGCTACGCCGGGGCATACCCCCGGCTCTTGTTGTTATTACGCCCCCGGCGTACTATTCTCCGGCGATACGCTCTTCGCGGGCGGCGTAGGCCGAACGGACCTCCCCAGGGGGTCCGGCGAAGCTCTCTTCGCTTCCATCCGCGAGCGAATCTTCACGCTGGCGGACGAAACGGTCGTTTACCCCGGCCACGGCGAATGTACTACCGTGCGCCGCGAGAAAGAATCGAACCCGTTCTTCGGGCCGGAGTGGGTATGAGCGCAGGGGCCGAGAGGCGGGCTCGGGAGGAGGACGCCGCGACGGCGCTTCGCGGTTTCAAGGCGTACCTCGTCGCCGAGTGCGGCCTGGCCGAAAACACGGTCGCGGCCTATCTCCGCGACGTAAAGGCCTTCATGGCTTTGGGGAGCGGTTTCCGAAACGCGGAACTGGCCGACGTCGTCGCGTACGCGCGCGAGCTCTCGGGGCGAGGGGCCGCGGCCTCGTCGCTGGCGCGGCGCCTTTCGTCGCTGCGCGTCTTCTACCGCTACCTTCGGGGCGAGGGCGAGATCAAGTCGTCGCCGATGGAATTCGTGGAGTCGCCGAAGATGCCGTCGCGCTTGCCGGACTACCTCCACGTCGACGAAGTGGAGGCTATAATCGGGGCCGCGGCGCGGGCGTCCGACGCGGCGTCGGCGCTGCCGGCCGCAAAAGCCCTGGGGGCGGCGCGGGACGTTGCCATGCTCGCGCTCGCGTACGGCTGCGGCCTCCGCGCCGGCGAGCTGACGGCCTTAAGACTGAGGGACGTCGACCTGAGATTGAACCTGTTGCGCGTTAAAGGTAAAGGCGGAAAGGAACGTCTCGTCCCTTTCGGCGCGGTCGCGGCGCATTACGTTAAGGAATATATGGATGTGCTGTCGGCCGCGGGGAAGGCGGACACGCCGTTTCTGTTTGCCTCGCCCCGGCGCCCGGGGCCGGTCAGCCGCCAGTATCTCTGGAAGGTCGTAAAGCGTTGCGCCGCCCGGGCGGGAGTCGAGGGCGTGAAGCCGCACCTGTTTCGTCATACGTTCGCGACTCACCTCGTCCAGGCGGGCGCGGACATACGGACCGTCCAGGAACTTCTGGGCCACGCGAATATAACGACGACGCAAATCTACGCGCATTTGGATACTAAAACGCTACAGCGATTCCACGAAAAATACCACCCCAGGAAGTAAACCATGATGACCGCTGATTGGTGGCTCGACAAATTGTACCTCGCGCCGGGGATAATCTTCGGCTTGGTGATTCACGAATTCTGCCACGGCTACGCCGCCTGGCGCCTCGGCGACCCGACCGCCAAGCAGGCCGGGCGGTTGAGCTTCAACCCGCTGAAGCACCTGGACTTCCTCGGCACGGCGGCGCTTTTCCTGATGCGGATAGGCTGGGCGAAGCCGGTGCCGGTGGACGCGCGCAACTTCCGCGACCCGCGCAAGGGGATCCTTATCACCTCGCTCGCCGGCCCCGGCTCCAACCTGGTCGTGGGCGCCGTGTTGGGCGTCGTCCTGGGCGCCCTCTTCACGTACGCGTTGAAATCGCCGCAGGTGTTCGCCTCTTCCTGGCTGCGCCTCCTGTACCTGGTGCTTTTCAACGCCGTGTACATCAACTTCGTCCTCGCCATATTCAACCTCCTGCCGGTCCCTCCTCTCGACGGCTCGAACGTATTGTGGGCCGTTTTGCCGCGCAACGCCGCCGCGGCGTACGGCCGCTTCATTACCAAGTACGGCCGCTACATCCCGTACGTTTTTATAATCCTGGTATTTTTCGGGCCCGCGTTCGGCGTGCCCGTTTTCCAGTGGGTTTTGATGCCGCCGGTTAAAGTGCTGATGAAGTTAACGACCGGGTTCTCCGTCGACGAGCTCTGGTACTTCTACGCGGCCCTGTTTAGCGTGTGAAGGTCGTACGAGGCTATTGAGAAAGCCGCCCCGCAGGGGCGGCTTTTTTTAGCGTCCTGCGCTCTACCGGTAGAACGCTTTTATCCGGCCCATAGAAGTCGGCGCGACGCCGATGTTTCCCGGACAGCGTACGCGGTATACGTGGTCGTTGCCGTCGCATCCCACCCACAGGTATTCGCCGTAGTAGGCCATGCCGTAGGGGTACGTGCTCGGCACGGTGAAGGAGGCGACGACGGAACCGGACAAGTTATAGCCGTAGACCATGTCGGGCAAGCAACCCATCCAGATGAGCCGGTTGCGGTGGTCCCACGCGATGTCGAAGAAGCTCGGTTTTTTAACGGTGAAGGAAGACCCCACCCGGCCGTCGGGCATAGCGTGCCGCCAACACCGGGAAGGCGCGTAGTCGGAGGAAAAAATCGCGGTCGTTCCCGTGCCGCCGTCGCCCGTGCAATAAGGCGCCAGGCCGAACGGGTTGTGGCCCGCGCTCCAGGAGCGGTTGACGCTGCCCGTAGTAGCCGCGCAGTCGTAAACGCAGTCGTTAGCGTAGTTGCCGACCCAGAGATGGTCGCCCTCGGAGAACGCCAGGCCGCGGCAATTATTTCCGAAAGAGGGTACCCACGAGCCGTAGATCGAGCCCGACACCGGGGCCAGCCGGTAGACGCGGGTCGGTTCGCCGAACACCAACAAATGCAAGCGGGTGCCGGAACGCGCCATGCCCCTCACCGACGTGCCCGGCGCCCGGAAGGAACTCACGACGTCTCCGAGCGCCGCATAAACTGGCGCGGCGCCCGTCCCTAAAGCGATTATCAACGTCGCCATATGCCTGGCCAACATCTCTTCACCCCCTTGGTTTTAACACCCGAACGCCGTTTGCTAATAAGCCCCGTACCCCGATTCTCCCCTTTTAATTATAACGCATTTCTGCGCCGGAGGCAAACCCGACGCCGTTCCCCCGACATTTTAAAGCATTTACGGCGACACGATTAAAAAAGCCGCCCGGGGGGCGGCTTCTTGGCGGGGGAGGCCGTTTAACGAAAGACGGCTTTAACCTTGCCCAGCGAAGCGGGGACGACGCCTACCGTGCCGGGGCAGTGTACGCGGTAGACGTAGCCGTTACCGGCGCACCCTATCCATAAGTATTCGCCGTAGTAAGCCGCGCCGTAAGGGTAGTCGGCCGGGACGGTAAATGACGCTCGAATCGTGCCCCCGGTGTTGTAGCCGTAGACCACGTTGGGCAAGTCGCCCATCCACACGAGTCGGTTCCGGTGGTCCCAGGCGATGTCGAAGAAGCTCCCGTTACTAATTTGGAAAACGGCCAGTACGCTGCCGTTGTTCATATTGTGCCGCCAACAGCGGGAGGGGTCCAGGTCGGACGAGAATATCGCGGTCGTGCCGACGCCGCCGTCGCCCGTACAATAGGGCGCCAGGCCGTAAGGGTCGTGGCCGGCGCTCCAGGAGCTGAGGATGCTGCCCGTAGTAGCTACGCAATCGTAGACGTAATCGTTGCCGTAGTTGCCGACCCAGAGGTGTCCGCCTTCCGAGAACGCCAGGCCGCGGCAGTTGTCGCCGAAGGAGGAAGCCCACGAGCCGTAGATTGAGCCCGTCACGGGGGCGACGCGATATATACGAGTGGGGCTGCCGAAAATCGTCACGTGCAGACGGGTGCCGGAGCGGGCGAGGCCCCGTACGGACGCGGAGGGCGCGGGGAAAGAGCCGACAACGGAGCCGAGAGTCGCCGCAGCGCCTGTCGCCATAAACGTCGTCGTTGCCAGGGCCGTTACTATTATCTTTTTCAGCATCACGTCTAACCCCCTTGGGAGGTGACCGGAGAAGCTGAGTCCTCGCGTAATTTTAACAGAATAGCGCTTATGTGGTCAAATTAAATTGCTTTGGGGCCAAGCGAGCGAGTCCGTAGCCGCGAATACGGCGGCCCGGGGCGGCGGGTATTATTTTAAGCGATATTGCGCGTTCTCGGCGTATGTGCTACAATCACGGCAAAATATCGCGAGGTGATTATGACGGCCAAGAAGAAGGGGACCATACTCTCGGGAATGCGGCCCACGGGCCCCCTCCACCTGGGTAATCTGGCGGGGGCGCTGACTAACTGGGTGGCGCTCCAGGACGATTACGACTGCTACTACGAAATCGCCGACCTCCATGCCCTTACGGATCGCACCGATACGTCGGCTATACCCGGCGACCGCGCAGAGGTGTTGTTGGATTGGCTCGCCGCGGGCCTCGACCCCGAGCGCTCGGTCCTCTTCGTCCAGTCGGACGTGCCGGAGCACGCGCTGCTCTATACGCTGCTGGGGATGTTCGTCCCGGTTTCCTGGCTCGAGCGGGTGCCGAC
>DATKXQ010000128.1:0-4739 GCA_035528975.1 bacterium | reverse complement strand
AGTTACGAAGTGCCGCGCGGCTCGAGCCGGCGCGTCGCACAGCGGGCATTTATCGCGGGTCGTCAAGAGCTTTCCCTCTCTCTTGGAGTACATCGTAAGCCGCGGCGACGACGTCGGCGGGTTGGAGGTTTTTTAGGCACGGGCTCGCGCCGTCGTCGCCGGCGCGAGGGCACGGCAGATGGCCGTGTTTAAAGCACGGCGTACACTCGCGGCGCTGGAGGCCCCGCCGGTACTGGTAGCGGCCCTCGAGCGTGACGCAGTTGGGGTAATACCGCGTGCGGACCGCGCCGGGGAACGGCCCGTACAGCGCGACCGTCGGGATGCGCAGCGCGCCGGCGAAGTGGACGAGCGAGGAGTCGGGGCCGATCAGGAGGTCGAGGCGCGCCAGGAACGCGACGGTCCGGTCGATGGACTTGAACCGGCCACACAGGTTGACGACGCCGTCGAGTTCCGGCGCCGGCGCGTCTTTGTAGCCGACGACCTTGTCCCAGTCCCTCTTCGTCCCCAGCAGGAAGACGCGGTAGCCGGTCGAACCGAAGGCCGCGGCGACGAGCAGCGTGTTGGCGAGCGGGTACGTCCGAACCGGCGACGACGCGCGGACGTGGATGCCGACCGCGACGTCCGGCAAAACCGGCGGTTCGACCGCGCTCGGCTTTGCGCCGAGCTCGTAGCGCAGGATGTTCTTGGCCTTGTTTGCCTCCGCGGGGTCAACGTCGTAGTCGAGGCTGCGGTCGTCGAGGTCGTCCAGGCCGGCGTGGCGGGCGAAGACGTCCACGGCGTGGAGGTTCGGGTCGGTGCTGGTTTCGAGCGTGTTCTCGAAAAGCAGCTGATAATCGTACTTCACGAAGTCGGTCAGCCGCACCGGGTATGATAGTATCCGGCGGACGTGGGGGTTCCGGAGGAAGACGCCGTGGCCGCTGCGGCCGCAGGCGACGGCGAGGCCGGCGTGTTTATATTTCCCGTCGAGGTGGCGGAGGAGCGGCGTCAGGAACAGGAGGTCGCCGAGGCCTCCGGCGCGGACGAAGAGGAGCGACTTGCCGCTCAGGTCGTGGCCGTCGTATTTGCGGTAATGGCCGTCGAGGGCGCCTACGTCGACGAGCTCCGGGTATTGCACCGCGATGCGCGCGGCGTCGACGTCCGGGACGAGGAGCGCCTCGCCCGGCTTCATACTGCCGCCGTTGACCTGCGTGGGGTGTTTAAACGTCGCGACTTTCATCGGTTCCTGTCGTAATCCTCCAGCAGCCCCAGGTCAACCAACGCGCGGACGGACATCGCCGCGAGTTGGACGAGCTCGCGCGCGGCCACGGCCGGGTCGACGTCGCGCTTGAACACCTCGTCTTCGAACTCCCTATATTCCTCGCGGACGACGCCGAGGGCGTGGTGGTAGGTGGGGAACTCGCGGTGCACGCGCCGCGCGCGCTCGAGCTCCCGGAATATCGCGTCGAACGCCGCGCGGTCCATCGCCGAGCGGGCCCCGCCCCTGTGGCCCGACGCCGCCAGCGCGTTGCCGTCCGGCTCGCAACAGAGGGAGCTGCCGGTCGCGAGGACGTCCTCGGCGAGGTCGAGTAACGCCGTGCGGCGGACGTACCGCTCGAGCGGCCCGATCTCGTTGCCGGCCAGGTTGACGACCGTCAGTTTGCCGAGGCGGTCGGCGAGTACGTTTATGATTTCGTCGCTCCTCATAACCCCACGCCGGCCTTCGCCTTGGGGAAGCCGGGGCTCGCGCGGTCGAACCGCCGGTCGTGCCGGTCGTAGCCGGCGGCGCGCTGCTGCTCCGGCGACCAGGCGACGTAGCGGCCCTCGGCGATTTTACGGGCGACGAACGCGCGGCAGCTCTCGATGGACCCCTGCGGCGCGCCGCGGACGTGGCGCAGGCCGGTTCCGTTCGGCTTGCGGATAAAGACCGTGAACTCGCCCGAGCCGGGCGCCAGGCCCTCGCTGATAATGACGGGGCCGCCGACGCCCTTGAACGCGTGCAGGTCGTATGCCAGCGTCTCCTCGTAAGCCGTATTCATATCGAACCTCCGCGGTTGGGACCGGCGCCTTCCGCCGGCCCGGTTCCCGTATTGTTCAACGTCGCCGTCGACGTAGAGAATGTCGGGCCACTCGCCGCGGCGGAACGCCTCGAGCTCCGCTTCCGTCGCCGCCTCGGCGGCGCAACACCGGGCACAGATGCGGAGGCCATACGGCGCCCGGGCGGCCTTGTTCGGATATTGTAAAAATTTCACGAAGCGGCCCGGCGGCACGAAGGCCCACTCGTGCTCGTCCCGGCACGGCCGGCGCAGGCCGCACTCGCGCCACAGCTCAGCGATGTACGCGAGCGAGTTGGATCCGCCGGCGGCGGCAACGTCGCGGACGCTACGCTCGGCTGCGGTTGTCTCGGCGGTTAACGTCGGCACGGCTCCACCACCTCCGGTTTCGGCTCGAGCCAGCCGCCGACGATCTCGACGTCTTCCCAGGATATACCGAGAGTGTCGGCGTACACCCACGAGCGCGGTGAATTACCGACCGGAATAGGTTTAATCCACGTCCACAGCCTCGCGTCCATGTAGATCGTGATGGAGCGGCGGCGGCCGTAACCGACGCTGTCGATCTCGGTTATAAGGCAATACCCGCGGACGTAGCCGTCCTCGATGTAATAAACCCGGTCGAAGGTCTCGACGTTCGGTATGCGCGGGGCGCGGTAGTCGCGGTAGTAATACCCGCCGCCGGCGGCCCTGACCTCCTCGGCCTCGCGGGCCGCCTCGGCCATACGGCTCTTCGGCGTCGTTACGACGATGTCGCGCATAACTTCTCCAGTAAAGCGGCGACCTTTTCCTCTAAGCTACGTATCTCTTTCGCCCCGACCTCAAGCGCGCTCGCCTCTTCGTCGAGCCTTCGGCGTAACTCGCTCGCGTCGTTGGGGTATTCGTCGTCGGCGCAAATTAGACAGCCGGCGGTTAAGCTGTTGGCCGAGGCGGCCTTTAGCCGTACTTGCCGGAGTTCAGCCCGTAACGTCGCCATTAGCGTCCTCCCGGCCGGCGCCGCCGCGCCTCGGCGCTCTTTTTAAGGTTGCGGAGTATCCCGCGGAAGTATGCCTCGCCGAGGCCCTCCTCGACGCAGCGCTGCTCCTGCCAGAACCGCGCGGCCTCGAGGACCGTGTTCTGCGGGAAGCCGAGCCAGAAGTTGACCTCGCGGACGAGGAGCGCCGGCGCTACTTTCTTCGTCTTGCGGCGCCGGGCGAAGTCCGCGACGACGGGCTCGAGGTAGCGGGCCGCGCCGCCCAGCTTCTCGTAGAAGTACGCGGCGGCGTACTCGCGCGTCACCTTGCCCGGGCCGGCGCGGACCGCGTCCGCGAGCGGCGCGGCCGCCTTCGCCTCGCGGGCGTCGGGGAAGAGGGCGGGGGTTTTAGGCGGGCGCGTCATCTATTATTTAATCCTACTGCTTTCGATATTTCGGGCGTCCATCCGCCCAGGCTGTCGAACCGGGCCTTGAAGTATTCCCATAGGGGTAAACGTTTATCGAAATAAGGGTGGCCCGACGGCGCGAAACGCCATAGCTCGGCCATTTCGTAATGGGACATGCCGTCTATGCGTAGTTTATGTAGCTCGATTTCTACCGGCGTCAGGTTTTCGAACTCAGGCGGCATTGCCTATACCCCCTCCGGCCGTGGCCAAAGCCCGCCGCTTCATGGCCTTCAGCGCCTCGATGGCGCGGGAGGCGTCGTCGAAAGTTAAGTCCTCCGGGCGGTCGACGCGGTACGCGTTGAGCAGCCACACGCTGAGGTAGTTCTCGCTTGGCATGCGCGCGGCCTCGCGCCACAGGGCCTTGACGAGCGCCACCTGGGCCGCTGTCGCCTTCCCGGCCGGCCGCGGGCCCTGCGGCTTGAAGCCGAGGCGCTCGAGCGTCGCGACGACCTCCTTCGTCTCGGCCGCGGTAAGATCCTTGCTGCTGCGCTTGCCGGTCACGGCGTAGAGGAGGTCGCGGTACTGGTCGTCGTCCAGGCCGAGCTCGCGCTTGGCGACGTGGATCACCCGGATTTGCTTATTGCTAATGTTGCCGTTACGCATGGTAAAGGTACTTTTTTACGGCGCGTTTATAACGGCCGCGAATGCGGACGTACGCGCGCGTCTCGCCGTTGGGACCCGGGCGGAGGGGGCGTACGAACCGCTTCGGCAAGTCGGCGGCGGCGCAGAGCGCCTCGACGTCGTCGCGCGGGCCCGAGAAGTAGAGCCAGCCGTTAACTTTCGCCCGGTTCAACATCGCTCTCCTCCGCCGTTCCGGCCGGGGCCGGCTCCGGGATACATACTTCTTTCGCCGGCGAGCGCTCTACGGGCGACGCCGGGACGTCCTCGCCCTTCGCCGGCTGCGCCGGCGCGGGTGCCGGCGCGCCGCCCTTTATGCGGCGCCGCCACGGCGGCTCGAGTTGGCTCCGTCGCCACTTCGCGTCCCACGCCAGGTACGCGCCGATCATCTCGTCGCGTGTCAGGACGTGCGCCCGTTCCTCGGGCGTCAGGACGGCGTACTCGTCGACGAACTGGTAACGGCCCGGGCCTACTTCCAGAATGACGGTCCCCGGAGGGTTCGGCTCGCCGCCGAGGAGGTCGTACACGTCGACCGGCGGGTAGTAGCAGTCGGCGTCGAACGTCACGCCGTTGAGGATACCCCGCGAAACGCGCTCCCACCTGGCCGCCGCCGCCTCGGCCGCGACCTTGGCGCGCCACAATTCGGCCCACCTGTCGGCGGAGGCGAAGTCCGGC
>DATKXQ010000127.1:0-3798 GCA_035528975.1 bacterium | reverse complement strand
GAAGTCCATGTACTCCGCCATACCCTTGTGCGCCAGCACCCGCGTTATCGCGCTCGTCAACGTCGTCTTCCCGTGGTCCACGTGCCCTATCGTCCCCACGTTGACGTGCGGCTTCGTCCGCTCGAATTTCGCTTTGGCCATCTCGGTACCCTCCGCCGCGGATGCGGCATCGTGGTGAACTGCAGATACCTACCCACTGACTCCTACTCCGTTTTCGAGTCGATTGCGGAATAGGGGCGCGCGTAATTTAGGCGTTATTTTATAGGGGGTTAGGCCCCCAGCTTTCCTGTTACGTGATAAACGCCATTATATACCAAAAAACGCTCGAAAAGTCAAACGTTTTTTATCAATTTCCACTTTTAGGGGCCGGCCGTCCCGGCGCGGCGCCGCGGCCCCCGGCCGAGGCGAAATGAACGGCCGCCGCGGCGCCGCCGCGCCGCCGTTCCGGTTGACACGAGCCGCGCCGAATGATAGAATCGACGTTAACCGAGGTAGGTAACCACGTGGAAAGAATATTGGGCATTTCCCTGGCCGCGCTGCTCGTCGTCGCCGCGTCGGCCGTCGCCGGCCCCGCCGAAGATTTCGAACGGGCGGAGCGGTACTACGAAAGTAAAGATTACCTCAGCGCGCTGCGGCTTTACCGGGACGCCCTGGAGCGCTACCCGGGCGGCCCCTTCGCCGCGGCGTCCGGCCTCCGCGTCGGCATGTGCAACTTCGCGCTGGGCGAATACGCCGCCGCCGCCCTCGCCTTCGGGAAGTTCGAGGAGGGTTTTTCCGCCTCGCCCTACCTCGACGACGCGACTTTCCTCGCGGCCCAGGCGTACTTCCGCATGGGCGAGTACCACCGCTCGCTCGAGCGCCTGCTCGCGGTAGTGTCCTTCGGCAAGGATTGCCGCTACTACAAACGCGCCGTCCGCGGCATCGGCAACCTCGCCGACGAGGGGCTCACGGCGCCGCAGCTGCGCAAGAGGCTGGAGGACTACCGCCGCTCGCCGGAGGCCGCCGAGGTCCTGTTCAAACTCGCCGAACACGAAATAAAGCGCGGCGATTACGAAAGGGCGGTAGTGCTCCTCGACGTCGTCGCCGAACAATACGCCGACCGCGACGAGGGCCGGGAGGCCGCGAAGCTGCTGGCGGAGGTGCGCGACAAGCTGGGCCGGGCGCCGCTCGTCGTCGGCGTACTCCTGCCGCTCTCGGGCGATTGCGAGGTGTACGGGAAGGAGATGCAGGCCGCGGTCGAGATGGCCGTCGCCGAAAACAACCGGGCCCGGCCCGACGAACCGGTAACGCTGGTATTCGAGGATACCTGCGGGACCGAGGACGGCGCGGTCGAAGCGACCCGGAGATTAATCTATACCTCGCGGGCCATCGCGCTTATAGGCCCGGCCCTCACGGCCAATATGCGCGCCGTCGCCGAGCTGTGCCACACGAACCAGGTCCCGGCGCTCGGGCCCTCGTCGACGGACGGGACCGTCTGCCGCCTCAACGGATACATCTTCACCAACGGCCTCACCCACGAGGTGGAGACGGCCAACATGGCCGACTTCGCCGTCAACCAACTCCGCCTCAAGCGCTTCGCCGTCTTCCACCCCGCCAACCCCTACGGCGCCGACCTGCGCGACGCCTTTACGGAAGCCGTCGCCCGGGCCGGCGGCGAGGTCGCCGGCTCGGTCGAATACCCCCTCATCGACATGAGCCTCGAGCCGGACAAGCGCGAGATCAACTACTTCTCCTACACCAAACAGCTGAAATGGCTCCGCGCGGACGCCGTCTATCTCCCCGGCCACTACGACGAGATCGTCCGCATTCTGCCCCAACTTACTTTTTCCGACATCTCGGCCTATATCCTCGGCGCCAACGGTTGGAACGAAAACCGCGTCATATCCATGGGCGGTAAATACGTCGAGGGCGCCTATTTCACGGCCGGCCTCTACGCCGACTCGCCCGACCCCAAGGTCCGGGCCTTCGTCGCCAACTACCGGCGCCGCACCGCCGAGTTCCCCAACTACCTCGCCGCCGCCGCCTACGATGCCGCCAACATAATCTGTTCGGTCCTCTATCCCCCGGCCCGGGACGGCGCGGAAATAAAACGCCGCCTCGACGCCGTGGCCGACTTCCCGGGCATAACCGGCACGACGACGCTGCGCGGCGCCGACGGCATGCTCGATAAAAAGATCGCCATCCTGACGGTACACGAACGCGAGGTCGTCGAGGCGCCGCGGTGAGGCGGGCCGCCGCCATCGCCTTGTCGGCGACGTTGCTCGCCGTCGCGTGCGGGCCCCAAAGGCCCGCCGGTTATTTTGTGTACGAGGGTCGGCGCGGCGACTCGCCCGCGGCCCTGAGCGCGCGCTTCGGCGGCGACGGCCGCCTCGCGAAAATCCTTACGCAGGAGACGGGCCGCGACGCCGAAGCCCCCTTCGACGCCGGCGAACGCCTTTCTATTTCGTTCGAGGGCCTAAAGCAGTATCGCGACGTCGCCGAGGCCTTCGCCCTCGTCCGCGAGGCGCGGGCGCGGCGCGCCGCGGGCGACTACGCCGCGGCCGTCGCGGCGCTGGAGGCGGCCTGCGCCTCCCGCCCCGACGACCCCTCCTTCGCCTTCGAGCTCGGCTATACGTACTGGGAAGCGGGCGACTACGCCGGCGCCGCGGAGGCCCTCGGCCGCGCGCGGGACCTCGCCCCCGACGACGAGGAGACGACGCTCCTGTTGGCGCTCGCGGTCGCGGAGGCCGGCGACGTCGCCGGCGCGACGGCTCTGCTCACGGAGCTCGCGGCCTCCCGGGCCGACTTCGCTTTCGGCCTCTACGTCCTCGGCGAGCTGCAACTACGAGCGGGCGATTATCCCGCGGGCCGCCACCACCTCTTCGCGTATCTAAAAGCGAAGGGCGACGGCCTGGTGGCCGGGTACGCGCGGGAGGGGATAAAGGCTTCGGCTCGCGCGGAGATGGAGGCCGCGGCCCGGGCGCTGGAGGAGGCCGCTCGCGCCGAGAAAGAGGAGAAAGCGCCCGCGCGCGAGGCGGGGCCGGCGGAGTAAGGCCGAAGATTTTTTTACAAATAAAAAACGCCCGGCGACATGCCGGGTTATCGTACGGAGGCAAGTGGCAAGGGCCTTAAGGCCCTTGTCGGGGGCGACCAGCCGGTCGCCCCAACCGGAACAACGCCTTCACGCGGCCGAGGGAGGTGGGCGCGACGGCGGGCCAAATACTCGGACAATGCACCTTGTATATCGTATGAGCCGTCCCGTAACTAGTCGAAATCCATAAATACCTTTCGAAATAAGTGGCGCCCCACGGTCCCGGGGCCGGTCCCCGGAAGAAAGAGACCTCTTTTCCCCCGATACCGAATCCCCGCATTTTCGGATGGGTGTGTGTCGTCTTGTCCGGAAGCCATATTATTTCGTTATAGTAATCCCAAGCTGGGTCTTGTAGAGAAAGCCCGGAATAATAATTGAATTCGTTTAGCAGGTTACCGTTTGGGTTATGCCGCATTATTTTGTAATCGTCATAGAAATTACTTATTATGGCCTTTAGCATCCCTGGTCTTGCCGGGTTTCCTTGACATGCGAGGCCTCTACAGTACTTGTGTCCGGAAACCATGAAAAAACTTAATACACGACCGTTGACTTCGTTGCATTTAGCTATTTTTACATCTTCGAGGGCGTTTCCCCGTCGCGAAGCCCATAAATACCCACCGTACTGAAAACCCAAACCCTCGGTCTTTTCCCCAAAAGGAGAAACATAAGAACTTAACGTAGAGCCGTTTTGGGGATTGACCCGATAAATTAAGTACGGGGGATCATAG
>DATKXQ010000126.1:0-2440 GCA_035528975.1 bacterium | reverse complement strand
CGGCCTTCCTGCGTAAAAGGCAGGAATACTCCTATTATAAGGGCGAAGGGAAGAACCGCGGCGGCCCGGCGGAAGACGTACCAGAACGGCAGCCGCGCGGCTACGACGGCGGCGGCGAGCGCGGCGGCCGCGGCGGCGCCGAGCCACGCCGGCGGCATCCGAAACGCGTTCAGCGTTACGAGGGCCGCGGCGACGACGACGATCTTTACGCGGACGTCGGCGCGGTGTACGACGCTGTCGCGGTCGCTGTATTTATCCAGAAAATCGTGTCTCATTTGTCGCGGCGTTTACGCAGCGCCGCCGCCAGGCCGAACGCGACGGCGAACGTCAGGAGCGTACCGAGCGCTCCCGCCGCCGCCGTGGCCCAACCCTCGCTCGCGACGCCGGGGAACGCGTAGTCCGGGATAGGCGACGCGACGAGCGGCTCGCTCTCGACGCGGCGCATGAAGCCCTTATCCTCGGCGACGCGCTCCAGGCCGTCGAGCCAGCCGCAGGCGAACGGCGCGACGGCGACGCCGAGGAAGACGGCCGCCGCGAGCGCTATCCACGTGAATCGCTTCATCGGCTCGCGTCTCCCCGGGCGAGCTCCAACAGGTCGGGCCGGGCCGCCCGAATAGCACCCAGCGCGACCGCGGTTATCAGGCCCTCGCCCAGGCCGATGAGGGCGTGGACGCCGGCCATCGCGGGGAACGCGACGGCGAACGGTACCGTTCCGGCTATGGCGAGCTCCGCGGCGCAGGCCGAGGCGGCCGCCACGACCGCCGCCCAAGCCCCCACGAAAGCGCCGACGAACCTCCCGGCCCCGGAACGTACGACGGCGCGGGTCAAGCGGTAGACGCCGTAACCGACGAACGGGGCCACGACGCCCATGTTGAAGACGTTGGCGCCGAGCGCCAGGATGCCGCCGTCGCCGAAGGCCAGCGCCTGGATGACGAGCACGAGCGTCATCACGAGCACGCCGGCCCACGGCCCGAGCAGTATGGCGACGAGGGCGCCGCCGCCGAAATGCCCCGACGTTCCGCCGGCGACGGGGAAGTTGAGCATCTGCGCGGCGAAGACGAAGGCCGCGAGGACGGCCATCAGCGGGACGGCGCGTTCGCTCAGGACCCGGCGCACCCGGGCGGCGGCCAGGGCCACGAACCCGGCGCCCACCACGTCCAGCGTCGCGAAGGTCTTCGCGTCCAGGAAGCCGTCCGGGATGTGCATGCTAACCTCCTTTAGAATATACCCCACGTAACGCCGGCCGTGGCGCAGAACTCGCCGTCGGCCGCGCCGAGGCCGGCGTGCGCGCCGGCGTCGAGAGCGAGGTTATCGAGCGCGTCGAAACTTAAGCCGCCGCCC
This sequence comes from bacterium, assembly GCA_035528975.1. GTDB lineage: Bacteria > RBG-13-66-14 > B26-G2 > WVWN01 > WVWN01 > WVWN01. The sequence goes on along the minus strand of DATKXQ010000126.1, from coordinate 1,099 downwards.
GCGGCCATCGGGAACTTACCTTCACCCACGGCCGTCTCGTCTTGCGCGAGGTCGGCGAGGAATTCGGCGGCGAGCGACGCCGGTCCGAAGGCCGCGAACTCGACCGCGCACGCCCCGTATGCCGTCCCCTCGCCGTTGCCTTCGTCGGGCACCGCGTACGCGTAGCCGGCGTTGGCGTGGACCGTTACCGGCCCGGCGGCGTAGCTGAAGGCGGCCAGGCCGCCGAAGTCGTTGGTGCCGCACCCCAACTCTTTCTCGGAGTCGCCCGTGGCCAGCTTGACCTCGGGGACGAAGGCGAGCGAGGGCCCGGCTTCCTCGTTGCCGAACGCCACGACCTTGGCCCGGAGGGCGACGTCGCCGAGGCCCGAGGTCCCGTCGCCTTCCTCGGGTTCGACGACGGGGAACCGTACTTCGGCGGCGACGTCGAGAAAGCGGAGCACGCCGTAGGTGCCGACGACGGTGGGGCCGTATTCCTTCCCGGCGTCGTCTACGGTAACGTAGTCGAAGCCGAACTCGGCCTCGAGGCCGCGGGCGCCTACGCCGTAGGCGTCTTCCGTCGCCAGAGGCCTGCCGGCCCGGGATGGAACGGCGGCCAAGCCAATCAACAGAGCCGCATAATAAATCCGCATGCAACCTCCGTAGCACTATTTAGTAATTCGTGCTACGAAGATACATAAAAAAATATTCCGCGTCAAGGCAATTCTTTGCCGGCGGCCACGAGCGTCAGCTTGCCGTGTTTTACGCCGCGGGCGCCTATAAGCTTATCGGCCAACGCCCTTATTTCCGCGGCCTTGCCCCTGACGACGAGGACCTCCAGGCACCGGTGGCGGTCGAGGTGAACGTGAAGCGTGGAGACGACGAGGTCCGACTCGTCGTGTTGGATGGCGGTCAGCTTATCCTGCAGGTCGGCGACGTGGTGGTCGTAAACGAGCGTGACGGTTCCGACGGCGGGGGCGGAGCCGGAGCGCGACGCCTCCTCGGCCAGGTAGTCGCGGATGAGGTCGCGGATGGCCTCGGACCGGGAGGCGTAGTCTTTGCGCCCTATCAACGCGTCGAACTCGGCGAGGAGTTCTTCCGCCAGCGAGACGCCGAAGCGGGC
>DATKXQ010000125.1:0-9985 GCA_035528975.1 bacterium | reverse complement strand
TCCGGCTTCGTCTACTCCAACGTGTACACGCTCGAGAAGAGCGTGAGCACGGCCGGCTGGGGCGCGTACGGCGGCGGCGGCCTCGCTTACCCGCTGGCCGGCGGGTTATCCGTCGACTTGACGGCCCGCTACCATTGGATTCCCAACGGCGGCACGTACGACATCCTCATCCACGAGACGTACGGCTACGACCCCTACTACTACTCGGAATACGTCTTCGGCACGCCCCTCTACAAGACCTACGATGACCAGTTCGTCGAAATCGCGCTGGGCCTGGCGTACGAGTTCCCGTAGCGCCGGCGCGGGACAATAACGGAAGCGCGGCCTTTGAGCCCGATGACGGCCGAAGCGGCGGCCTTTTAGGCTGATAAAGGAAACGGCGGGTATAAAACCCGCCGCTTCTGCATACTCAAATAACGCGTTACCCGTCGATCTTGAGCTTGCCGGTCTTCTTGGCCCAGCGCTCGCCCAGCATGAAGCAGGCGAAGCCGAGCGGTATCAGGACGACGCCCGAAATTACGAGTATGAGGAGGTCGCCGCCGACGTCGGCCAGGCCGACGCCGTCCAGCACGGCGGCGCGCATCGCCCGCAGCGTGTAGGTCGCCGGCGAGACGACCGAAAAAGGCCGCAGCCACGCCGGCAGCACGCTCACGTCGTAGTAGACGCCGGAGACCAGCAGGATGAGCGCCTGGAAGATGTGCGCGGCCTGCGAGCCGCGCTCCCGCGACAACAGCGGCAGCACCGCGCACGCCAGCCCCATTCCCAGAAACGGCAAACTCGAGACGACCAGCACCACCGCCGCCGTCAGGAAGTTGGCGCCCGCCAGGCTGATGCCGAAGAACAGCGCGCACACCACGAGCTGCACGCCGGCCCGAATTAGGCCGTACGTGATGGCGTAGAGCGCGTTTCCCATGAGCTGCGTAAAGCGCTTCACCGGCGCCATGAACGTGTACTCCAGCGTCCCCTCCCACCGCTCCCAGGCGATGCACTCGCTAACCTCGTGGAAGAGGATGGAGAGGTAACCCCAGAGGACGGCGCCGATGACCAGGTACATGACGAGCCGCTGGTCGCCGGTCGCCACGCCGATGAGGCCGATGGTCAGCGCGCTCACGATGGTGTAGGTGAGGAACACCGCCTCCCAGCCGGCGTACCGCTTCACCAGCATGAAGTTACGCTCGGCGAAGCCGATGCTGCACCAGAACTCTCTTAACGCTCTCGCTTTAATAGTCATGATAAGCTACTCCCTCGACGCCGTTTAGCCGCCGTTCTCGTCGGCGAGCCACTCGGCGCCGGTAAATTTTATGAAAGCGTCTTCCAGACTTCCGACGTCGCCGCCGGCGCGGGCGACCAGCTCGGCCGGCGTGCCCATCGTTACCAACCGGCCCTCGTGGAGGATGCCGACGCGGTCGCAGAGCCGCTCCGCCTCGTCCATGTCGTGCGTGGTAAGGAGGACCGTCGTCGACGCCTCGTCGCGCATCCCGCGGATGACCCGCTGCACCTCGCGCTTGGAGCGCGGGTCGAGGCCCGTCGTCGGCTCGTCCAACAAGAGCAACGCCGGCGTCGACATGAAAGCGCGCGCGACGGCGACTTTCTGCCGCTCGCCGCGGGACAGACTCTTGATCTGGTCCTTGAGGCGCTTGGGGCTGAAGCCTATGCGCGTAAGCAGGCCGTCGTAGCGGCCTCGCGCCTCCCGGGGCCGCAGGCCGTAAAGCCGGGCGGCGTAGCGGAGGTTCTCCGAGCCCGAGAGGACCTTGAAGAACGCGGCGTCCACCGCGACGCGGTTGATGAGCTCGCGCACCCGCGCCGGGTCCTTCTCGACGTCTACGCCGAAGACCTCCACCTCGCCCTCGTCGGGCATGAGAAGGGTCGAGATTATCCGGATCACCGTGGACTTCCCGGAACCGTTCATGCCGATAAGGCCGAAGATCTCGTTCCTGGCGACGGCGAAGGACACGCCGGCCAGCGCGGCGAACCTGGGCCGCCGCCGCCAGAAACCGCGGCGCTTGCCCTCGGGCTGAGGGAAGCGTTTGGTCAAGCCCTCCACCCGGAGCGCCGAGCCGTCGTCGCTCGTCGCTTCCCGCGCCGGCACGGCCGGCTCCCGAGCCGGGCTGATTCGTTCCGTCGTTCCGGTCGCTTTCATCGTCGACCCTCCTTTCTCTTCGGTATCGTCGTGTGCTCGAGTCGCGGTCATATCGTCCCATCCTAAATCGTAAAAGCCGTTAGGGCCTAAAAAAGCGAATTAAAAAACCCACCGTTCGCCCGGTGGGTTAGTCGCTTGCGCCTCGTAAGTGTCTCAACATAAAGCAGTTGGGGCTCTTCGGCCGGCGGCAGGCACACTAACCCGCCCGGAAATAAGATTACCTTCGCGCGTAAGTCGCACGAGGAACTCCGGGTGGTATGCCAAACTATTACTATTCATGGGGTCAACTTCCTCTCAGCGTATTGACCGTATATATAACACATAATCCGGAAAAGTCAAGGTTTTTTATCCGTTCTTTAATCGGCCTCGAGCGAACGCGTTTGCGAGCTGTAGAACTGTATTTCCGGAATATCCACCAGCCGCACCTGGAACCAGTAGATAACGTCTTCCCGCTCGAAGGCGACGCGGAGCTCGGCCTCCCAGCGGTGGAGGTTGCGGAAGATGCGGTAGTGCTGGCTGATGAGCGAGCCGTCTTTGATGTCATAGTAGACGTCGTAGCCGAGACGCCACTTCTTCGTGAAGTCGAACGAGACCGCGCCCTTCGCGGCGTGGAGCACGTAAGCGTCGACCCCTTCGCCGCGCGGCGACCAGCTGTAGTCGTGCGTGAGGGAGAAGTTCCACCCCCGGCCCATGCCCTCGCCGGCCTCGTACCGCCGGCCCGTTATGGTGTCGATGTTGTAGACGTTGGGGTCGAGGTCCTCGTCGTCGGCGCCGCGCGTCCGGCCGTAGGGGTCGCGGGCCTCCTCCCACGACTCGTCGCCGTCGCGGCTCCCCCTCAGCGCGCCGGTCGTAAAAGAGACCGACGTCGTGACGTCGAAGTCGAGGAGCCGGAGACTGTAGAAGTCGTTCGTGAACTGCAGGCGTTGCGACAGGAAGTACCAATCGCGGAAGTTGGGCGTCACCTCGATGGTGTTCTGCAGATCGCTGAAGGGCCGGTCGCCGGGGAAAGAGAGCGGCCCCATGTCGTAGCTCGCCGACGTGTCCCACGTCGCCAGGTTGACGACCTTCCCGACGGTGGCGGCCTTGCGCAGCCGCGGCACCGACTCGCTTCGCCCCCCCCGCAACCCCGTGCGGGAAGGCCGGTAGACCTCCTCCCACGACCGCGCCGGCCCCTCCTTATCCTTCTCCTCGGCCTCCTCGACCTCCTCCTCCGGGAACTTGATGTCGAGCGATTGCCGGAGCCCGAGCGACAGCATGCTCTGCTCCGGGTACACGGCGCCGCCGGTCACCATCCACGACTGGTCGATATCGGGCCGGTAGCTGTGGGTCGCCGTGGGGTTTACGATGTGGCGCAGGACCGTTTCGCCGCTCTCGAAGATCCCGAAGACCTTCGTCGAGAGCGAGAGCGACGTATCCCACGTCCCGAGGAAGCGGTTGTTGCGGCCGAACTTGTCGCGGTCGTACCAGTAGCCGTGGCCCGCGGCGCCGGGGTCGAGCCGGAGGTAGCGGAAGAGCGTCAGCGGCCGCGAAACCGAGACGTCCCCCTCCCCCTCCTTGAGCACCGAGCCCGCCTCCTCGAAGTCGTAGTAGTTTACCCAACTGCCGCCGTACTGATAATAGAACCGGGTATCCGCGAGCTCCTGGCGCGTCGCGTAAAAATTGACGCGCGGGAAGGGGTCCTTCGTAACCTGGATCGTCCCGCCCACCGGCTCAACCACGTTGGGCGGCGCTCCCAACAAGTTAAGGGACGAGCCGCCCGCGCCTTCCGCTTCCCGCGTCTTCTCCCTCGTCTGGCGGGCGTCGACCGAGAGCTGGTAATCTTCCCAGTTCTGCGTGACGTTCACGAAGGACTCGAGGCGCTGCTCGGTCCGGATTTCGAAATCCTCCTCGATGAGGTCGTCGTAGGAGGTGCTGTTGCGGAGGTCGAGGCGGACGAGCGCCGCGGCGTCGTCGCTGAGGTCCTGGCGGTGCGTTCCGTAAATTTTCCACCACTCGGTCGCCGCGTCGCGCTCGCGCATGTGGCTGGCGTAGAAGTTGTTGACGGTGGAGCGGCTGCCGTAGAGGTAAACCAGGTTCGCGGCCTTCCGCCAACCCTCCAGCGCGTTATAGTCGAGCAGGAAAGTCGCGTCGGAGAAGTCGTTGATGACCCAGTAGAAACCGTTGTTGACGGTGAACGACCCCTTACGGGCATAACGGATATAGGGCGACAGGAAGCCGGAGTGGCGGTCCTTGCGAAGCGAGAAGAAATAGAAGGGCGCGGCCGCGATCGGCACTTCGCCCATGAAAAGCACCGCCGGCCGGGCCACCACCTTGTCCTCCGCGTAAACCTTGAGCCGCGGCGACCAGAAGTGGTAGTGCGGCTCGCCTAAGTCGCACGTCGTAAACGAGCCCCGCGACGCCGCGATCGTCTTCTCCTCGATCTTCTTTATGCGCCGGCCCGCGTAGTAGCCCTGCTCCGACTCGGAGTCGCCGCGCAGAACGACGCCCTTTTTGCTCTCGAGGTCGTACGACATCCGGACGCCCAGCAACGTCTGCGTGGGGTCGACGAGCTCGCAATACCCCTCCGCGACGAGCAGGTCGCGGCCCGAGTATAAGCGTATGCGGTCCGCGGTAAGCGTCATGTCGCCGTACGCGACCCGGGCGTCCCGATAGAGCGCAACCGTGTCTTCCTTGATGAGGTACTCGATCCACCCCTCCTCCTCGTCCACCGTGAACCGCACCTCGTCGGGCGCGAGCGGCGGTTCCTCCAGCTCGGCCCGCGCCTCCTCGGCCGTCGCGGCCTCGAGGGGGCCTTCCAGGCCCCGCTCCTTTCTCGCCTCCGCCACCCATTCCTCCGTCGCGAGGCGTTCGGATTCCACCTCCGCCGCGACGCCCAAATATTTATAATAATCGCCGACCTCGGTTTCGTCGGGGTCCTCGAGGACGGTGGCGCGCGCCGCGCCGGCCGCGACGGCCAGCAGCGCCAGAACCCAACCGCATCTTTTCAGTTCGCCAGCCAAAGTCCGACGGGGCCGTCTTTGCGGCGCCCGGTGCCGCTCACTCTATCCGTAAAAGAATGCGTCCCCACCGTAAGTGCTCGTAGAACTCGTACCACTTCGCAAGGCGGACGTCCTCGCCGTCGAGCAAGATCTCGCCGCCGGCGTCGCAGATATACTCCGCCTGGGCGGACGCTTTCCCGCCCTCGGTTCCGGCGAGCCGGGTGCGATAGAGGCGCGAGACGCGCGAGCGGTGCTTGGGGCAATAGGACGGGATCCACGACCAGTAAACGAGCACCGCGCGTCCTCGCACCAGCCGCCGCGGCACGAACCCCCAGTGCCGGCTGTCCCGGCTGTCGGCGCGGTTGTCGCCCATTACGAAGTACGAATCCGGCGGGACCTTGAACGGGCCGAAATCCTCCCGCGCCGCGCCGAGGACGTAGGGCTCGCGTCGGCCTTCGCGATTTACGTACACCCGGCCGTTCTTGCCCCATACGACGTCGCCGGGCGCGCCGACGACGCGCTTCACGTAGTCGCGCCGCGAGACCCGCCGCCGGTAGACGACGAGCTCGTACGCCTCCCGGAACCACTGGCCCACGGTGACGTCGTTGTCCTGGTGGGGATACTTGAAGACGACGACGTCGCCGCGGGACGGCGCGCCGAAGCGGTAGCTCAACTTCTCCACTACCACGTAGTCGCCCACGAGCAGCGTTCGTTTCATGGAACCGGAAGGGATCTTGAACGCCTGGACGACGAAGGCGCGCAGGAAAAACGAGGCGACGACGGCTATTAGTATCGCCTCGGCGTAATCCCGCGCCAGGGACTTAGGCCGGGGCGGCCGCCGGCGCTTCGCCCGGGCGCCGGGTTCGTCCGGAAGCGGGCGTTCCCGGGCGGGCATTTCGGCGTTCTCGGATGCCGGGGATAAATTCAAGCGCACCTCGCGGCGGAAACGAGACGCCCCGCCCGCGCCGCCGCGCCGCGAAACGGAGTGCTGCGCCCCGGCCGATTCGTACGCCGGGAACGAATCCCAACAAAAAGGCAACCCGCCGCGGGGGTTGCGGCACGCGCGCTCGAGACGACGACGCCCCGGGCCGTCGCCCCCGGCCGGACTACTTTATCATCTTGGCCAGGAACTCGCGCAGACGGAGCGTTACCTGGCGGAGAGCCACGCTCTGGATGAGCAACGTTTGCCAGTAGATGCCGTGCTCGTAGCGCGGGTCCTCCGCGCATACCGCCCAGAAATCGACGACCGGGAGTTTTAAATATTTTACGGGGGTCGTCGCCACCGCCGAGACGTATTGCTCCTGGCCGTCCATCACGGAGCTCAGGCCGAAGACCGCGCCGGCCTGCCAACGGGATATGACGAGCCCCCGCTTCTCGTCCACCTGCTTAATGTAATCCACCTTGCCGTCGGCGAGGACGTAGACGGCGTCCGTCGGTTTTCCCTCCACCAGGATGACGTCTCCCTCTTTCGCCTCGCCCTCCTCGCACCGGGCCGCGGCCGCCGCCAGCGCCTCCGGCGGCAGCCGGCGGAAGAGTTCGCACTTCTCCAGAATTTTTATTCTCTCTTCCACGGCGACCCTCAGAACTTGCTCATCCTGTAGTAGCTCTCGATCTTCGCCGCGGTATCGCGGATGCGTTCGCAGAACGTGAGGATTATGGCCTTGAGCAACTTGTTGGCTATGGGCATGTCCTCCGCGATGAGGCGGTCGAAGGCCTTGCGGTCGATCCACAGCAGGCGGCAGGCGCCCCGCGCGTAGACCGACGCCGAGACGGGGGCGGATTCTATGAGCGACATCTCGCCGAAGAAATCGCCGGCCTCCATGAGCTTGATCTCCTCCGTCCCGGCGCCGGAGATCTCCGTCGTAACCGAACACTTGCCCGCGGCGATGAAGTAGAGCCGCTCGCCCGGGCTCCCCTCCGCGATTATCAACCGGCCGTCCACGAAGGTCCCCTCGTCGGCCACGACGCGCACCATGTCGATCTCCTGGTCGGAGAATTCCCGGAAAAGGCGGTTCTTCCTCAGCTCCTCGCGTTGTATCATCCCGCGCGGCGCCCCCACAGGAAACGGAGCATGTCCGCGGCGCGGACCGTACCCAGGACCTCGCCGCCGTCGTCCACCACCACCGCGACCTCGGCGTTGGAATTGGCGAACGCCGCCACGACCTTCTCGGGGTCGTCGTTCACGTTGACTTCCAGGAAGTTGCGGTCCACGACGCCCGCCAGCGACCCCGGCGCGGCCGGCGCGCGCGCCCGGGCGGCGACCCGTCCCTCGTACTGCACCAGTCGCTCCCGAATCCACCGGTAGAACTTCACGCTCAACACGCGGTCGTAACCCAGTATCATCGGGACCGTCGGCCGGCCCGCGATGAAGTCGAGGTGATTCTGCAGCGCGCACCGGCTAGCGTCCCCCTCCACGCGGAGGAAATAGCGGAGCGACGAGTCGGGGACGACGTCGTCGTCGTCCGCGGGCACGGCGGCCAGATACGTTATGTCCTTGAGGTCCTTCTCCCACGCGTCGTTAAACGCCCCGCTGTCCTCGATCATCTGCGCCAGCTCGTTGTCCTGGTTCGAATACTTCTCGGAGTATTTCTCGAGGGTATCGACGGCGTCGGCCAGAAAGGCGCCCAGCGCGCAGTCCGTGCCCCACAGCAAGCCCGCGAAAACGAACACCGCGTCGTCGGAGTGCCCCGGCCCGGTGCGGTCCCGGACGTACAGGTACCGGTACCGGTCGTCGTCCACCTCGTCGGCCGGCAGGTCCACGATCAACCCCTTAGCGCGAAATTCGTCCAACTCGTCCTCGTGAGCTCCGTGCGACAGCGCTTCGGCGTCGAGGCCCATCTCGCGCATGACCCGCGCGTCGACGACGTAGCAGGTGCCGCCGCCGATGGCGATCCCCGTCTCGGCCTCGACCTCCTTGCGGACTTGCGAGTTGTCGCGCTTGCCGCCGACGTATAGGCCCCGTAAAACCTCGGCGGGTTCGACCGCGAAATCGGCGAGGAACGGCACCGTCAACAGCGGCTTGCCGTCGGCGTCCGCCAGGGCCGTCGCGTTCTCGCCGGCGAGGGCGCGCTCGGTCCAGGCGAAAATATCGTCGATGAGCTTCTGGCGGGCGCGCTTTACCTTCCGGGGGTCGAGGCGCAGCGCGCCGACGACGTCGGCCGTCGTCACGTCGACGAACCGTTTTTGCTTGAATTCGCCGTGGCCGTTGTGGGCGTGGCCCTCTATCGTCTGGATGAATATGAGCCGCTCGACCGCCGCCGAGACGTCGAGCCGCTCCCGGCCGAGCAGCCGATTGTAATCGGCGCGAATGAGGTCTTGAAGGTATTTATCCATGGCCGTTATGAGGTAACGCGAAATATTAAGAAACTTGGAGCGTTCTGTCAATCGAAGGGTGAAGAAAAGGCCCCCTACGAGGGGGGGCCGCTCGCCTCGTCCGTCTTGCCCGGTCGCCGGTAAAACGGCCCCTCCAGGTAGCGACGCTCGATTTTCTTACCGAATATCTTGAGCGTGGCCGTCACCGGGACCGCGGCCAAAAAGCCCACGACGCCGAAGAACTTGGCGCCCACGAGCATCGCGATCATGGTGACGACGGGGTGCAGGCCGACGCGCCGGCCCACGATCCGGGGCGCCAGGATGTAGCCGTCGACGACGTTTACGACCACGTACAGGATAAGCGCCGGCACGAGGTGCCGCCCCACGTCCTCGCCCATCAGGATTACGATGAGGGCCGGGATGCCGCCGATGTAGGTCCCGACGTACGGCACCATGTTCGCGAACCCCGCGAATATGCCCAGGAGCAGCGCGTAGTCGACGCCTATGACCGTGAGGCCGAGGGTGATGAACGAGGCCTCCATCGTCGAGACGATGAACTGGCCGCGGATGAAGCCGGACAGGACCCGGTCGATCTCGTGATAGGTCTCGACCGTCTCGTCGACGAACCGCCGCGGGACGCGGCCCTTAATCCAACTCTTTATCTTCGGCATGTCGCGCAACAGGTAGAAGGTGAAGATGGGCGTGACGATGATGTTAATGACGTGCGTCGAGAGCTTGGAAAGCGACGTGACGAAATCCAGGCCGCGTTCGAAGAGGCCCGCGAAGAGGTCCTGCGCCCGCAATACCAGGTTGTCGACCAGGGGCTTGGCGTAGGGCGACGTCTCGTAATCCTCCAGCGATATTATCCAATCGTTGACGCGGGAGAAGACGTCTTCGATCTGGCGCGGGAGGTGGCCCAGCGCCGCGACGAGCCTCGTTATCTGACCGATTATGGGCGGAATGACGATGAGGAGAGCGGCGGCTATGGCCATGAGCGAGAGGAGTATCAGCGCCAGAGCCGAGAGGCCGCGGGGCACGCCCCGCTCGTCCAGGCGGTCCACTATCGGCGACAACAGGTACGCGATGACGAAGCCCGCGACGAACGGAAACAGCAGCCCCCAGATGAGGTTGAAGAACCACATCACCGCGAGCGCCGCGACGAAGTAACCGACGCCCCGCGCCCAGGTCGTCCGCATGCCGAACGCGACGACCATTACCGCCAGCGCCAGCACGAGCGGCGTGAGCATGTCGCGGACCGCCGCCAGGTAGTACCACACCAACAGCGCGAGCAGCACCAAAAGCAGCACGCCGCGGAGAACCTCGTCGTATTTCCCGGTGAATTTTTTCATGGGGCCGTTGTGGAACGGGCGCCGGCCGCGGGGCTCGACGCCGTCCGATTAGCGGGCGAAGGGATTCGAACCCTCGACACCAAGCTTGGGAAGCTTGTATTCTACCCCTGAATTACGCCCGCGGACTTATACACGATATATAACATATTTGGCGTTTCAGGGCAAAGCAAAAGGGCGGGGGGCCGTTGGGAATATTTTTTTCTTTA
>DATKXQ010000124.1:0-9801 GCA_035528975.1 bacterium | reverse complement strand
GGCCGGCCGCGGCCTCGCCTATAAGCCACCACGGTTTCCACGAACGCACGTCGGCCGCGGCTGCGGCCGAGGCAAGTAGTACGCAAAGCGTCAAGAGTATCGCTAATGCCTTCATATGCACGCTCCCAACGTTGGAATAACGGTATCCCTGCTGTCCATTTAACGGTCGTAACGGCATACCTAATAATTTAGCGGCGACCGGCTGTGCGGCCCTACGCCCCCCGTGGCCCCGGCATTCCTGCCGGGGGACATTATCTCCTCGGCCGTCAGGCCGGGCAGCACGTAGACCAGGGCGTCGATCTTGCGGTCGGTGGCGGCGGTGGTCCCGTAGGCGCCGACCTTCAGGTCGGAGCGGGGGTACAGCGCCGGTTTGAAAACCGGCGCCTACGATTCCACGATCTTTATCTCCTCGTCCGTCAGGCCGGGCAGCACGTAGACCAGGGCGTCTTTCTTGCGGTCGGGGGCGGCGGTGTTCCCGTAGGCGCCGCCATAAACCCTCCTGTCTCCGCTATCATATTTCGGCGGGGGGGCGTTGTCAACTTATAAAAAAGCCGCCCTCGCGGGCGGCCTCATCTTACGTCTTCCGTCCGGTCAGGACAGCTCCTCCACGGCGCGGGCGATCCAGGCGTCGTGGCGGCGCCAGTACTTGTAGGCCGCGGCGTCGCCCTCCATCTCGCGGATTATCTCGCGCGTCAACATCCGCATCACGGCGTCGCGCTCCTTCTCGAGCGCGGCGAGGTAGAACTGGCGGCCTTTGTCGGGCAGCGTCTCGGCGTACCCCTCGGGGTAGAAGTCGAAGTCGCGCTCGTCCACCCACGCCACGAAATCGTCGAACGCCGCCGGGTCGTTCTCGAAGGCGGCCCGCGCGCCGTCTCCGTTCCGGTCGCGGTAGCCCTCGGCGTATATCCGGAAGTAACCTTCCGCGAACAGTTTGCCCACCACCAGCGAGAATTCCTCGGGCTCGAGGGCGACGTCCGGCTCGATGCCCACGCCGTCGATGAGGTTCCCGTCCGGCGTGTAGTAGTAGGCGATGGTAATTTTCAGGCCGGGGCCCGGGCCGGCGTCCGCCGCGGAGGTCAGCGGTATCAGCGTCTGGACCGAGGCCTTGCCGTACGTCTTCTCGCCCATCACGACGGCGCGCTCGTGGTCCTTCAGCGCCCCCGTCAATACCTCCGAAGCGGAGGCGGACGAGCCGTCGACGAGCAGGACCAGGCGCTCCTTCTTGAACGCCGGCTCCTCCTCGACGGCGTACTTCCGCTGTTCCCACCTGCCGGAGCGGCCGCCGGTATAGACCACCAGCGAGCCCTTCTTCAGGAACAGGCTGGCTACCGCCACGGCCTCGTCGAGCGGGCCGCCCGGGTTCCCGCGGAGGTCGACGATGAGCTTCTTCATCCCCGCCGCCTCCATCTCCCGCAAGGCCTTCTCGGCGTCCCCGGAGGTGCTCCGCTCCTCGTCCCGCGCGAACGCCGCGACGCGGACGTAGCCGACGTCGTCGGCGGCCATGAAGTAATAGGGCACGGAGTCCACGTGGATAATTTCGCGCGTTATCTTAAAATCCAGCTTGTCGCCGTAACCCTTGCGGACGATGCCCACCTCGATATCGGTGCCGGCCTCGCCCCGCATCTTCAAGAGGGCCCCGCGCGTCGTTATCGCCTTCGTCGACTCGCCGTCGATCTCGACGATCTTGTCGCGGGCGCGCAGGCCCGCCCGCTCCGCCGGCGTGCCCTCGAGCACGTTCATCACCGTCAGCGTCTGGTCCTCGGGGGTCACCGAGATCTCGATGCCCAGGCCGCCGAAGGACCCTTCGGTGTCGTTCATCAGCAGCCGGAAGTCGTCGGCCTCCAGGAAGGCGGTGTGCTCGTCGAGGCCCGACAGCATGCCGCGTATGGCGTCGTGGATAAGCTCCCCGGCGTCCACTTCCTTGACGTAGCTCAGCCGGACGTAGTTGGCTACGGTGTCGAAGAGTTTTATCTCGCGCACGAAATCCTGCGCGCTATCGCCGGCCCACGCCCGCGAAAAAACCGCGGGCGACGCCAGGAACGCGGCCAGCACGAGCACCGCGTACGCGGTCCGCAAAACCCTCGTTATCCTCATAATTCACGCTCCATAATGATGGCCGGGCCGCCCTCCGCCGCCACGGCGTCGAGGTCGATTTCGCCCCGCGCCACGGCGGCGAGAACCGCCGGATATAATTCGTGTTCCGCCGCCAGGACCCGCTGCTGCAGCGACTGCGGCGTGTCGTCCGGGAGCACCGGCACCTCGCGCCGCGCGACCACCGGGCCGTGGTCGTACCGCCCGTCGACGAGATGTACCGTCACGCCCGTAACGTCGTCGCCCGCGGCCAACACCGATTCGTGGACGCGCAGGCCGTACTTGCCCTCGCCGCCGTGGGGCCCGGGCAAAAGCGCAGGGTGAATGTTCAATATCCGATGGGGGAAAGCCTCGAGGAACGCCCGGCCCCGCTTCTTCATATAACCCGCGAACGCGACCAGGTTCGCGTCGTAGGAACGCAGGAGTTCCGCGAACGCGCGGTCGAGGTCGGCGTCGTCGGGAAAGTGATAATGGGAGAGGTGGTGCGCCGGGATGCCGTGGCGCCGCGCGCGCTCGAGCGCCCCCGCCTTCGAGTTGTTGCTGACCACGACGACGACGGCGCCGTCTATGCGGCCGGCTTCGCAGGCGTCTATCAGCGATTGTAGATTCGTGCCGCCGCCGGAAGCCAGCACGCCGATGCGCAAGGATTTCGCCTCGCCCTCTACCTTTTCAGCCATGGCTCCGGGTTAACCGCTATGCCGTCCTGGCGCATCTCGAAGTGGAGCGTCGGCGCCGCCACGTAGCCGGTGTCGCCCACGACGCCCAGCGTCTGCCCCTCCTTTACGCCCTCGCCCACGCGAACCGAGAAATCCCCCAGGTGGGCGTAGAGGGAGGTGAAGCCGCCGCCGTGGTCCACGATGAGCAATTTCCCGTAGCCGCGGAACCAGTCCGCGAAGACGACCTTGCCCTTCATTATCGCGCGCACGCCGGCCCCCAGCGGCCCCTCGACGTCGATGCCGTCGTTCTGGGTGAACGTGCCGTACCGGTCGTCCTTGATGCGGCCGAACCCCCGCACGACCGAACCCGGCGCCGGCCGGGCGACCTTCCCGTGCCGCACGAGGGCTTCCGGGTCGCGGCGCTTGACGCCGGAGGGCGCCGGCCTTCCTCCCTTCGTCTTCGACCTTACCAACGACTCCAGCTCGGCCTTCTCCCGTTTCAGCCGGCGGAGCTGTTTCTTCAGCGTCTCGCTCTGCCCGCGCGCCCGCGCCAGGATGTCGCCTTTTCTTTCGCGCCGCTCGCGCGCCAGCCGCATCTCTTTCAATTTCAATTGCTGGAGAGATCTCAAGTATTCCAGTTCCCGCTGCAGGGCGTCGCGGTCGGCGCCGATCTCCTCGCGTTTGCGCTTCGCGGCGCGCGCGAGCCGCCGGTCCTCCCGCGCCAGGGCCAGCGTGAAGCGGACGCGCCGCACGAAATCCCCCATCTCGTCGGCCCCCACCAGCAGCCGGACCATCGGGTACCGCCCCATGCGGTAGACGAGGCGCACGTGACGGCCGAGCTCGGCCTCGCGCGCCCCCAGGTCCCCCTCCGCCTCCTCCAGGTCGGCCTGCACCGCCGCCATCCGCCCCCCCGTCTCGACAACTTCCGTGGAAAGCTCGGCCAGCGTCTTATCTATGTCCTCGAGGCGCCGGTCGAACTCGTGGATCGATTCGACCGAAAGACTCACCTCCGTCTCGGCCTTTCTCAGGTCCGCCTCGTGCCTCCTGATGTCCTCCCTTATCTTCTCCAAGCGCGAGCGGTCGGCCGCCAGCGCGAAAAGGGCCAGCGCGGCCGCGCCGCACCGCGCCCACCGGCCGAGCTTCGCCGCCGGGAGTTTCGCGGCGAGGGGGTTCATTCCTTTGACCACCGCAGGCCCATAACCTTTTAACGTCGATAGCGGAGACAACGCCGGTTTACTCACCGGCCGGTCGCGTGCGGGCTTCTTTTACGGCCTTCTTTAAAAGGGGCCCGAAAACGGGGGCCGAGGGCTCCAAAACCTCGTACGTCGGTTGAACCGGCACGTCCCACGAATCGGCCCACTCCAGCCATTCGCCCAAATTGCAAGCCGCCATGTCGACCAGGATACCGGCTTCGCCGGCCGAGCGGCGGAGCGATTTCGCGGTCGCGCCGCCCGGCGGGAACTGGTCGCCGCCCAGGACTTCGATTACCGTCCCGCCGATCATTTTGCGCCAGTGCGCGGCCAACCCGTCCCGGGCGCTTTCCGGCCGCGCCGTGACCACCACCGCATCCTTAAAACCCGCCTCGCCGACCGCCGTCGCGACCATCCGGCCGTAGCAAAAAGACGCCCGTTCGTTAACGGCCTTTACCGCCGCTCGCAGATTGTCGATAGTTTTCGGGGCCGGGGAGCGTTCGAAGCCCGTGGCGATAACCGCGGCCGCCCGCCGCAGCTGATAGGCGAAAGGGAAGGCCCGCAGCGACTCGGGCTCGGTACGTACGTTCACGAGGAAACACAATACGCCGGTCGCGGGCGGCATGGCCCGGCCCGACCCCTCGACGACGGTCAACTCGCCCCCCGCTTCCGCCGCAAAGACGAGCGCGTCGCCGAGGAGAGAGTTCAACGGTACGCCGGTGAAGCCGGTCCCGGCGAACGAGCACCCCACGGCCGGCACGCCGCTCGCGGTCGCGATAAGGTAATGGTCTCCCCCTATCGACCTTCCGTCGCGGTGAAAAGACAACAGCCGCCCCGACGCCGACGCGGGCTCCGCCGCCTCGACGACTTCCGGGTACGCGGGGCCGCCGAGGTCCAGGACTACCGCCGCGGTCTTGTACTTGGCCTTAACTTCCTCCAAAAAACTCACGATGGCCGCCGTCTTGCCCACCGCCGGCCCGGCGCCGACGAACGTCACCGTCGGGGCGTCGCCGCCCCGCAGGACGGGCGGCCACAGGCGGAAATCGGCGCCGTGGACCTCCAACCCCAACTGCAGCGCCTCGTTAATCCAGCTGAAACGGTATTCCAGGTCCGACTCGGTGAGGTCCACCAGGGCGCGGGGCGCGAACTCGGCCGCGGCCCGCTTCACCGCCGCCGCCGCGCCGGCTTCGACCACGAAGGGGACTTCCAGCGAAAAACCCTCCGGCAGCTCGGCGGCCACGATCGCCGCCCCCGTCACGCGGTAACGCTTCTCGACCACCAAGTAATCGATGGCGGCCTGAATCGGCTCCGCGCCGAACTTAACGTCGCACAGTACTACGGCATCCATGAAAGGACCTTACGCCTCGTATACTACCTCGCCGCCGATGACCGTCGCGACCACTTTCGCGCGGCTCTCGAGCGGGTACTCGGTCCAAACGACGGCGTCGCCGTCGTAGCCGGGCGCGAGCTTGCCCAGCCGCCGGCCCAGGCCGAGGATGGCGGCCGCGCCGTGCGTGACGGCGCGCAGCGCCCCCTCCGCCGACATGCCTTCGCGCGCCGCGGTCGCCGCCGACGTTATCAACGTGTCTATCGGCAGGAAAGGATGGTCCGTGGTCAGCGCCACGGCGCAACCCGCTCTTTCCAAAATCCCCGCGGCCGCGTACGAGCGCTGCCTCAGCTCCTGCTTGAACCGGCCGATGAGCGCCGGCCCCACGACGCACGGGACCTTGTGCGCGGCCAGAAAATCGGCGATCAAATATCCCTCGGTGCAGTGGTCCGAAATCAGGCGACACTTGAACTCCCGGGCCACGCGCACCGCGGTCGCGATGTCGTCGGCGCGATGGGCGTGCGCCCGCAGCGCCATCTCGCCCGCCAGCACTTTGACCAGCGGCTCCATGCGGAGGTCGAAATCGGGCCGCTTCGCCGCGGGCAAGCGGCGCTTGCGGCGATACTCGGCCGCCTGCGTGAGCATTTCGCGGAGGACGGCCGCCGTCCCCATCCGCGTGACCGGCATCCGGCGGTCGGCGGGATGCGAGAACTTCGGGTTCTCGCCGAACGCGATCTTCATGCCGGCGTCCGCCCGGACCACCATCTCGTCGATTATCGCGCCCGCCGTTTTGACTATAACGCCCGTCCCGCCGATGACGTTGGCGCTCCCCGGCAGGACGCACACGGTGGTGATCCCCGCGCGGCGCGCGTCCTCGAAGCCGAGGTCGCGCGGGTCGACGCCGTCGAGCGCGCGCACGTGCGGCGTCGCCGCCTCCACGGCCTCGTTGGCGTCGAACCCCGGAGGGCCCGTCCCCTCGCCGTAGTTGCCCAGGTGCGTATGGGCGTCGATAAGGCCGGGGGTGACGACGAGGCCCGGCGCGTCGATCACTTCCGCGCCCCGCGGCACCTTGACGCGCGCGCCGGCCGCGACTACCTTGCCGCCGCGTATCACGACGTTGCCCGTTACGGGCGGCGCCCCGGCGTCCCGATAAATGGTCCCGTTGGTTATCGCCAGCGTTTTCATTTCAACCTTCCTTACCCGCGAACGTTATAAATTTAACAAAAACCGTCGCACTTTGCAAATACAACCGCCTTCCGGCCGATAATTCCCTTGACATCGCCTCCGGCACGAAATATGATGGAGGGTAATTTTTAACGGAACGGAGGACCCGTGGCTAACTACAATCGCGTTTTTCTCTTGGGGAACCTCACCGCCGACCCGGATTCGCGCGACCTGCCGTCGGGCGGCATCGTGACCGACCTCCGCGTCGCCGTCAACCGCACCTACCGCAACCGCGAAGGCGAATTGACGGAGGAAGTGTCGTTCATAGATTGCACCGCTTACGGCCGCACGGCCGAGGTGGCCCGCGACTACCTCAAAAAAGGACGCCCCGTTTTTCTGGAGGGGCGCCTGCACCAGGACCGCTGGGAAACCGGAGGGGGCGAGAAGCGCTCCAAGCTCAAAGTGGTCGTCGAGCGGTTGGTACTCCTGCCCCGGCGGCCCGAAGCGCAACAGGCCGAAGAGGCCGAACCCGAGCCTATCCCGCCCGAAGAACCGCCGGCCTCCGACTTCTAGCCGCCGGAACGTTCGCACTCCGCCCCGCGCTCGACGCGGGGTTTTTTATCCCGCCCGTTCTCGGGGCCAACCCTATCTCAATAGGACCAATTTTTTTACGGCCGTCCGGTCGCCGGCCTCGAGGCGATACAGGTAGACGCCGGGCGGCAGCGGCGCGCCGTCGTCGGCCGTGCCGTCCCACTTAATATTATATCCGCCCGCCGCGGCCCCGTCCCACAACCGCCGCACCGCCGCCCCGCGCAGGTCGTACACAGTAAGCGTCGCCGGGCCCCCGGGGACGACGAACACTATCGTCGTCGCCCCGCGGAACGGGTTGGGGAAGTTCTGCGTCAGCGCGAACGTCGCCTTGCCGTAGTCGGCCTCCGGCACCGCCGCTAGCGGCCCGTGCTCGAGGACGCGGCCGTTGTCCTCCACCGCCTCGAGCCAGTAGTAATAATCCTCGCCGTTCTCCAACTCGCCGTCGACATAGACGAACGGCGTCCTGCCGGATATCAAGTCGTCGTTCAGCTTTACCGGGCCGCTCGAGCCACCCCCGGGAGCCGCCGCGGCGTTCGGTCCCTCGGCACGGTATATATTCCAACCCGCTACGTCCCGCGCGCTCGGCTTCCGCCACGACAGCGTTACGCGCCGCTCGCCGGCGTGCGCGGCGAAGTTACGCGCCAGCGGCCCCGAGCCGCCGGGGTGATGGCCGCCGTAGTCGCGCCCCGGGTCGGCCGGCGCCGGCGGTTGCCACGTCGGCCGGTAGTACGGCATAAACGGGTCGCCGGCCAGGACGTAACGTATCGACGAGTCGACGCCGCCGCGACGGGCCGGGAAGATCTCGGAGACCTGCGCCGTGGCGAAGCACATCGCCTCGCCCAACGTATACTCGTGCTCGACGATGCGGTCGACGAACGAGACCCAGAACCACCCGGACGCCTGCACCCAGACCGGCGTGTACGACGAGACGGACGCCGCGCCGAGGTGCCGCGTTACGACCGCGTTCATCTCGCCGGCGCCGAGCGAGCACGCGTTGAACGCCGCGACCATCCCCGGGCTCTTGTTGCCCATCTCGTCCCAGCGCTTGTGCGAAAAACCGTCGCCGTCGAAGTTCACGATGCCGGAGGAGCCCCCCGGCCAATCGGCCCGACCCCACGGGACGTTGGCGGCGACGCCGTCGTCATCCTCGAAAGGATAAATCGAATTGGGCATACCGTGGCTCGAGCAGTAGAAGAAGGCCGTGCCCAGGTAGACGTCCATCGGGAAGCCGACGAGGTCCTCGTCCGGGACCAGGGGGTGCCGGCCGGACGTCGCCTTGCGGCCGTCGTGGACGACCGGCTCGTACGAATTATCGCGACAACGCGAAAAGACGCCGGGGTCGTCATAGCCGCCGCCGCGGCACCCCAGGACCTCGTTCACTTTGTGCAGCCGGCCGTAATTGTCCTTGAAGGTCTCCGGGCACGAGACGACGTTCTGGGCCATATAGGCCACGCCGCAGAAGGTGACGTGGCGCGGCCGCGGGTTGGCGAAGATAAGGGCGCGGTAGGCCGACGTAAAATTCACGGCGGCCAGGTTCTCGGCCGCGGAATTGACGAAGCGGCCCGCCGCGGCGCCGCGCTCGTCGGGCGTCTCCGAGTCGCCCGTTACGGCCCGCTCGAAGGCGTACGACAGGCTCCCCTCGCCGAACGCCGGCGCGAACGTCAGGACGTACTCGAGCTGATTCGGGTCCGTGCCGCCCAGGCCCTCGAGCCAGGCGTAGAACTCGTCCGCTATAGAC
Source organism: bacterium (assembly GCA_035528975.1). Taxonomy (GTDB): domain Bacteria; phylum RBG-13-66-14; class B26-G2; order WVWN01; family WVWN01; genus WVWN01. The sequence goes on along the minus strand of DATKXQ010000124.1, from coordinate 1,044 downwards.
TGCTCGCCCGCCAATACCGCCGCCGGCATCGCGTACGGCTCGAGCAGCTTCTCGCGGCTCCGCGGCACCTCGGCCTCGACCGCCCTCCAGACGGTCCGGCTCAACGCGCCGATGCTTTCCGGAACCTCGAGGACGAAACCGCCGTACCGCGCCGCGGCCACCGCCGCCGGCCCGGCCATCTCGACGCCGCGGAAACCGCAGAGCGCCGGCGGCGCCGGGGCCGTAAGATCGTTTATGTAGGTGACGACGTCGCGTTCGGTCTTCAGATCGGCTACGACCCGCGCGCCGGCCCGGGCGAGGTCAACGCCGACCGACGGCGGCAACGCGTCGCCGATTTCCACGACGACGGCCCTGGAAGGCCGGAGGTATCCGATAAAAGCGAGCGTCTCGGCCGACAACCCGCCGGATGGCTCGGCGTAGAAGAGCGGCGCGTTGAGGTAGGAGGCGATGGAGGCCGCGTTGGCGGCGCTCTCGATATCGTGGACCGTCGGCGCGGCGACGTACGGCGCGACGACGACGTAATCGCTCGAAACCCAATCGCGCGAGAGCTCGCGGGCGGCCCGTGGCGGCGGCCCGAGTATCTCCCAGACGTCATCCTCGGCCAGGCCGAAATATTTCCGGGTATACTCGAGGTCGGCCGGGGCTACGCCGCCCACGGCGACGAGCTGCTTCAGGCCGCCGCGGCCTTCGACGTACTTTTTATACGCGTCGAAGAACAGGCCTACGGTTACGTTGCCTACGGCGTCCGCGAGGACCGGCGCCTGGTACGTGTCGCCGCCGTGGCGGAAGACGAACGCCGGCGCCGCGGCGCAGTAGTAATAGAGGGAGTCGGCCGAGGCGTCGTTGACGAGCGCGAGGCGCGGCATGGGGTGCCAGGCGGCGAGGGCGCCGGCCGCGCACAAGTTCAATAATAATAGTATGCGAAAACATGACCGCACGTGTATATTTTAACACGGCCGCCGCGTATCCGCAACGTCCCCGGAATTTTGGGTTGACTATTAAGCTCATTTACCATTATACTTACTGCGTCGGGCGATTAGCTCA
>DATKXQ010000123.1:0-4008 GCA_035528975.1 bacterium | reverse complement strand
CGGCGCCCGAGCCAACGCGTATGGAACACGCGTACATATACGACCTGTGGTCGGACGCCATAGGCCGGATGGTCGCTAACGGCGACGACGATTTCTGGGCGGAGGCGCGGCGGGTCGTAGCTCTGATATAAACCGTCCGCTTCAGCGGACGGTCTTGACTCGCGGAGCGTTAACGGCCCGCTTTAGCGGGCCGAGGACGCCACTTCGTCCCGCACCGCCGGCTAAAGCCGGCGGCTTACGCTTCGCGGGTCAGCAACCGGCCGCTAAAGCGGCCGGTTTCAAGCTATACCCTCTTGCCTTCAGGTGTTGCCACCTGACGGCATGACAGGCAAGAATGCCTGTCCCACCACCCCGCGACCTGACGGCATGACAGGCAAGAATGCCTGTCCCACCACCCCACGACCTGACGGCATCCCTCGGCCGAGGAGCGGCGGCTATAAAAGCCGCCGCTTCGCCTATATTATTTTGGGCGTTCGTTAGTGCCCACCGACGCAACCGCGATTGGTAGGGGCGCAACGCGTTGCGCCCCTCGGCGGCGGGTGGTAACACCCGACGCCACGTAAAATATACAAAAAAGCCGGCCGCGAGGCCGGCTTCTTTTTTGGGCTTATTATTTACTTGGCGTAGTCGACGGCGCGGGTCTCGCGGATGACGACCACCTTGATCTTGCCGGGATACTCCAATTCCTTCTCGATGGTCTCGGCGATGCGGCGCGCCAGGTCCTCGGCCTCGGCGTCCGAGACGCGCTCCTGTTCGACGATGATGCGGACCTCGCGGCCGGCCTGGATGGCGTACGCCTTCGAGACGCCGGAGAAGGAGTCGGCTATTTCCTCGAGCCTGGTTATGCGCTTGATGTAGGACTCGAGCGACTCGCGGCGGGCGCCCGGGCGCGCGGCGCTTATGGCGTCGGCGGCGGCCACCAGCACGGCCTCCACGCTGGCCGGCTCGGCCTTGCCGTGGTGCGCCTCGCACGCGTTCACCACGTCGGGCCGCTCGCCGAACTTGCGCAGCAGGTCGGCGCCTATCTGCGGGTGGGTCCCCTCGACCTCGTGGTCCACGGCCTTGCCGATGTCGTGCAGCAGGCCGGCGCGGCGGGCGCGCTCCGCGGAGAGGCCCAGCTCGTTGGCCATGATGCCGGCGAGGTAAGCCACCTCTTTGGAGTGGCGGAGGACGTTCTGGCCGTACGAGGTCCGGTACTTCAACCGCCCCAGCGTACGCACGAGCTCGGGGTCCATCTCGTTGATATTGAGCTCGATAATGGTCTCCGCGCCCACGTCGGCCAGCTCCTGCTCGAGCTCCTCGCGCAGTTTCGCGACGACCTCCTCCACCCGGCCGGGGTGTATGCGGCCGTCGCCGATAAGGCGCTCGAGGGCCCGCTTGGCGACCTCGCGGCGGATGGGGTCGAACGACGAAACGATGACCGCCTCGGGCGTGTCGTCGACTATCAGGTCGACGCCGGTGGCGGATTCTATGGCCCGGATGTTCCGGCCCTCGCGGCCGATTATCCGGCCCTTCATCTCGTCGTTGGGGAGTTCCACCACCGAGACGGTGCTCTCGGCGACGTGGTCGGAGGCGCAGCGTTGAATGGCGAGGCTGATAACTTCCCGGGCCAGGCGGTCACCTTCCGCCACGGCCCGGTCTTTAATTTCCTTTATGGTGCGAGCGGCGTCGCGCGACGCGTCGGCGACGAGGTTCTTCATCAGGATATCTTTCGCCTCGGCCGCGGACATCCCGGAGATGCGCTCGAGCATATGGTTATGCTCTTCGGTCTTCCGGGACAGGGCCTCCTCTTTGTTTTTCAGCGCCCCTTCGCGCCGCTCGAAACCCCTCTCGCGGTTGACGAGCTGTTGCTCCTTCTTATCGAAATTCTCGCTCCGCCGCTCCAGCGACTCTTCCTTCTGCCGTAGTCGATTTTCGAAGTTCTTCAGGTCGCGCCGCTGCTGCTCGGTCTCTTTTTCCGCTTCCCCCTTCAGTCTGAAAACTTCGTCTTTGGCCTGGAGTAACGCCGACGTCTTTTTGTTCTCTGCTTCTCTCTCGGCTTCCTCCGTAATCTTGGCCGCTATCGTCTCCGCGGTCTTAATCTTGGATTCGGCAACCCTCCGCCGCACGATGTAACCCAACCAGAAGAACACCGCGCCGGCGGCTACGATCGCCCCCAAGAGTAGCAAAAGCGTCTGAACGGATGTTATCATGCTTACCTCCCCGCGCGAAAACGGGAAGGCGGTCCGAGCGCCGCAACCGGAAATCGGCCGAAGTGCGCGTCGCGGCGCTGCCATAGCATCGGCGGCCGGGAGACGCGCGTAATTTAATGATTCGTTTCCGGTAAATCATAACCAGGCGCCAAATTTTGATATCAAACTTGGCAATATCGCTCGAGCCGCAATTCTCTGTAGGCCTACTCCCCCTCGGGCAGGCCATGCCCGTTTCGCATGGTATATATTAAGGTCTATCGACCGGATCATTAACATTATACAATATTTACGGAACTTATCAAGAAAAAATACTGCCCGGAGGCAGTAAATCCTTTGTTTTCAACAAGAAAAAAAGCCGACTTAAAGTCGACCCGTAAGCTTCTTGAACCACGGCACTTCCCAATACTCTTTGAAACTCCCCTCCGTCTGGGCAAACTCCCGGAACCGCCGCTCGAGAGCCATCGCCCGCTCGAGGCCCTCCCGGCACGCCCTTTCCCGACCTTTCCGCGCCCAACAACAAGCCGAAAAAAAATTCGCCAGCGGGCATACCGGCGCGAGCGCCAAGCCGTATTCGCAATCCTCCGCGCCCACCGCTACTTCGCCCGTCAACGCCCGGGCCGCCCCCCGCGCCGTAAAACCCAAAGCCGCAGCCGCGTTCCGGCGGACCGCCTCGGCCGCCGCCGCCAACGCCGCCTCGCGCCGCCCCCGGTAGGTGAGCGTAATGCTCTTTAAACCCAACGCCCGACCGTGGAACGGGGAGAGCCCCAACGCTTCTTCCAGGGCCCCCTCGGCCGCTTCCAGGTCCCCGAAGAGCAGAAGCTCGTAACCCCGGCCCGCGAGCGCGTCCGCGTACGGCCGCGAGGCCCAATCGGCCGAGGTCCGTTCAGTATCCGTTGCGATTTCCATGGTATCCGGGCGCCCTGTCTCGAAGTAATTTAAAAAGAGCTTACGGTAACGACCTCCCTTTGTCAATAAAAAAGCGCGCCGCCGGCGCGCCGTACGTTCGGTTTACGCGTCCGTCACCATCCCAGGCCGGCGGTAGCTACGTACGAGTCGCCGAGGTCGCCGTGGGGACGCCAGCAGAGGTCGAAGCGGTACTTTCCGGCCGCGACGCCCATACCCGCCGTCGGCGTATTCTCGGGATACCGGTACCCGGCGCGCAGCGCCACGACCTTCGCCAGCGTGACCTCGCCTCCCGCCGCCGCGGCTACGTCGCCGTCCTTGCGCACGCGCGTCTCGACCGTGGCCAGGAACCCGGGCGCAAAATCCACCGCCGCCCCGAGCCGCGCCGTAGCCGGGTACACGTCGCGCATCGCTTTGAGCTCGATATTCGGGGCGACGAGGTTCGCCAGGCCCAGGCCCACGCGCGTCCCCGGCGCGGGCCTGAAGAGCAGGCCGGCGTCCAGGCCGAAGCCGCCGTCCTGGTAATCGTAAACCTTCGTGGATATCACTTTCACCGCCACGCCGAGGTTGTACCTGGGTTCCTCGCCGGCGACGACGTTCCCGCCCAGGCCCTTGCCCCAGCCCAGGACCAGCGCCGACTCGTAGTCCGAAAACGTGCGCCCCGTCAAACCCAGCCCCCCGGCCTCCGGAATCCCCGATGCCTTGAAGTAGTTCACGCCGACGGCGAACGTCCCGAGCGCGAAGCCGCGGCCCGACATATTGTAAGACAGCACGCCCGAGCCGTAGGCCACGTCTTTGACGTCGGCGTACGGGTAATGGTAGGTCAGCTCGACGCGGCCCCCCGGGATCTGGTCCAACCCCGCGGGGTTGAAGAACAACGCCGTGGGGTCGTCGGCCACGGCCGCGAAGGCAT
>DATKXQ010000122.1:0-2193 GCA_035528975.1 bacterium | reverse complement strand
AGGCGCCCGAGTGAGGAAATATGCTTAAGTATATTGCGGTTTCGATTACTGCGCTAACGTGGGCGATGCCCGCGTTCTGTTGGGACCTTACGGCCTCGGCCGGTTACGGCGCGTGCTATGTCGACGGCGCGCCGAACGCCTATATGGGGCCCAAAGGCGAAGAATACGAGCCGGACGCCAAGACCACCGAGCCGTTGGCGGTTGCCGTCGAGGCGTCGTTCGGCCGGCTCGGCGTGGCGGCCTCGTACGCCCACCGCTACGACCTCTACGGCGACGTGGGCAAGGTCCGCGACTTCTCGTTGGTGGGGCGGCCGTTGCTCTGGAGCTCTGGCGCGTGGGCGCTTCGAGGAGAAGCCGGCGTGGCGGTTTCGCGGGCCCCCGTACCCGCCGCTTTCATGTTCGGCAAGGAGGGGCCCGTATACGATTGGACCGCCGTAGTCGGCGCCGATTTGGACGTTAGGCCGTTGCCGTGGCTCTTCGCCGGCGCCGGCCTTTCCTATCGCGAAAGGCCTCAGGTTATAAAGTTCTTCGAGTTGGACCCGTACTACGGTTCCGTTAAATCGCCCGCGGTGGACCTCACCGCTTATTGCTATTTTGCGCCGTGGCGTTATATCCGCGTCGGGCCCTCTTTCCGCCGGATATTTTACGGCCCCTACGACTATTACCTCTACGGCGGGACCAACCAAAACGGGGGTTGGCTTACCGGAAAAGAAACGTACGTCATGGGAACCGTGGCCGTCGTTTTGCCTTTTTGAATTATTCATCTTTAAGAAGTTGTTAAAAGCGCCCCGCCGGGGCGCTTTTTTAGACCCGCCGCCGTCCTTGACACGTCGCGTTGGAATGGGTATACTTAAGTTGGATGGTAAGATTACTTTTGCGGCCGGCGCGGTGGCGAGGCCCGAGCCGCATTAAATGAGGGGTAGAATATGCGCAGACGATTCTTTACGGTCCTCGCGCTGGCCTTCGCGGCGGCCGGCGCCGCGGCCGCGGCGATCGGCGTCGACGCGGGCGGCGGGTACCTGGCCGTCTGGGGCGGCGAGGTCGCGAGCGAGGCCGGCGCGGTGCGGACGCTGGGGCCTTTCGAGTTCGCCTTCGTCTCCGACGGCGGCGCGGCCTTTGCCGTCGCCTCGTTGGTAGAGGGGGCGATGCCGCTCAAGAGCGCGGTGCGAGTCTACGAACGCTCGGGCCGGCTATTGTGGGCCGTCGCGGATACGGCCGCGACCTCGGCCTACGTGGCCGACTCCGGCGCCGCGGCGCTGGTTACGATGGTGGGCGACGGCCCTTCGGCTACGGCGCGCCTCGATTTCTATTCCGCCGCGGGGGCGCGGACCGGCGGCGCCGAGGTGGGGTCGCCGCTCGTCGCGGCCTTCTTCCCCGGCGAGGACCGGCTGGCGCTGACGGCGTTGGGCGGGCCGACGACGGTATACGACGTCGCCGCGGGGGTGGAGAAATACGAGCTCCCGGCGGCGCGGACGGCCGCGGCCGGGCCCGAAGGCCGCGTCCTGCTGGTGGACCGGGATTGGATGGCGCTGTACCGGAACGGCGCCGAGCTGTGGCGGGTCCGGCACGACTTCTATTTCCCGCGGCTGGTAAGCATCGACGACGCCGGGACGCGAGCGGTGATAGGCGGCCACCACGAGGTGGCGCTCGTCTCTTTGGCCGACGGCCGCGTGGAGCGGCGGTGGGAGGCGCCGGGCGATTTCGCGGTGACGGACCTCGCCGCCGCGGCCGACTTCTCCTCGTTCGCGGTGGGGATGAGGACGCTGGCCGGGGCCGAGGCCGCCGTATGGCTGGACGCCGGGTTTAACGTCGTGAAGCGGGAAGAACGCAACGTGGCCCAACCGAGCGGCTCGTCGCCGGCGGTGGCGGTCCTGGGCGGAACGCCGCGCCGCGTCGTGGCGCTGGGTCAGGGCTGGCGGACGACGCTCGCGAGGTAGGGGATGATTATATGAGAAAAGCGATACTGATATTATCGGCGGCCGCGCTGGCCCTCTGCGGGACGGCGGCGGGGGAGCGGTGGCCGCTGGGCCCGGGCGACGTCCCGGTGCGGTGCGGCAACAACTGCTACAACTTCCAGAACTACGGCGGCAGCTCGTACTACCACGACGGCCTGGATTGCCTCGGGACCGGCGGCGACCCCTGCTACGCGGTCGCCGACGGCTACGTCAGCATGATAAGCGTGAGCGAGCCGCT
>DATKXQ010000121.1:0-2150 GCA_035528975.1 bacterium | reverse complement strand
GCATTTAGCCCCCTTTAGCACGTTGATTAATACCCCGCCGCTGTTATTAATATAAGCGAGCGGCCTGGCTCGAGCCGCAGGCCGCCCCGGCTCGAGGGCCCGAGCGCCCCCGGACTTTTGGCCCTCAAGTCGGCTCGCGGTGAACCCGCGCGGGAAAAACGCGGCCGCGAGCACCCCCTCCGGGGGAAACCAAAGGTTCCATCCTCCGAAGAAAACTAAAAGTTTCATCTTCCGGCCTCCCGATGGACGCCTACCGGCAACCGGGTATTGGGGGGGAGGCCCCGTACGTCCCCGCCTTAACGTGTGCCACGCAAACCAAAACCCACCGACGACGAGCTCGTCGCCGCCCTCGCCGACGCGGCGACGGCGACGCTCGCCGAAAAGGCCGCCGCCCTCGGCCTGACCGAGAAGCAGCTCCGCCGCCGCTTGACGCCGGAGGTATGGGCCGCGGTCCGCCGTCGCCTGGACGACGACCTCCGCGCCTACGCGGCCCTGGTCTACAAAACGTTGGCCGAAAAGACGAAAGAGGGAGCCGTCACCGCGGCCGAGCGTCTGTCGAAAGAGATAGGCGCCGCGGAAGAGAGAGCCGTTTCCGGCGGCGGCGCCGACGAGGGAGGACCGACCGAAATAGTCGTAGAAGTTGTGCGCCCGGAAAATAAAAATAATCGATCCCACGCTGGAAAAAAACGCAAACCAGCTCGCGATTCGTGATGCTTGCGTCGAGGAGCGTTACCGCCGCGTCGTCGTCCGCGCCGGCCGTAAGTTCGGCAAGACCTATACGGCCGTGCGGGTCGCGCGCGACTGGGCGTGCGGTGCCGCGGCCGGCGAGTACGTCCTCGTCGCCGCGCCGGAATACGCGTACCTCCGCGACCAGGTTGTCCCCGAACTTATGAGAGCGGTTCCGGGCGAAGCCTTGCGAGGCGGCAGCTGGGGCTGCGCCTACAATAAAACGGAGCACGTGCTGACGCTGGCCAACGACGCCAAGATAATCCTGCGCTCCATGGACAACGCCGACGCGGTCCGGCCCCTCTCGGTCGCGGGCCTCGTCGCCGAGGAGTTTTCCCTCTGGAGCCGCTACGCCTGGGAGGAGTGCGTCCGCCCCACGCTCATAGCCCGCGAGGCCCCGGCGCTCTTCGTCTTCACGCCCAAGGGCCTCAACCACGCCCACGAGCTCTGGACCCGCGCCGCCCGGGGGGAGCCCGGCTGCGTCGGCTTTCACTTCTCCTCCTACGACGGCCCGTTCTCCCGCGAGCAGATCGACGCCGAGGCCGCGTCGCTGCCCGATAACGTCTATCGCCAGGAGATCCTGGCGGAGTTCCTCGAGGAGCTGGGTGGCGTCTTCCGCGGCATCCGCGAGTGCGTCGCCGGGGACCTGGAGGAGCCGCGGGACGGCGAGACGTACGTCGTCGGCTGCGACCTGGCCAAGACGACGGACTTCACGGTCCTGTGCGTGCTCGAGCGCTCGAGCCGGGCGCTGGTCCACTTCGAGCGCTTCGGCCAACTCGACTGGGAATTTCAGATAGAGAAGATCCGCGCGACCTCGCGCCGCTACCGCGACGCGACGGTGTGGCTCGACAGCACCGGCCTCGGCGACCCCGTCTGCGACCGCCTGAAGTCGCTCGGCGCGCCGGTCCGGGGTTACAAGTTCACCGCGGAGAGTAAACGACGCCTCGTGGAAAATTTGTCGCTCGCTATAGGGGAGCGGTCGCTGCGCTTCCCGGACATCCCGGAGCTCGTGAGCGAGTTGGAGATTTACGCGGCCGAGCAGCTGCCGGGCGGCGGCGTGCGCTACGGCGCGCCGGCCGGCTACCACGACGACGCCGTGACGGCCCTGGCGCTGGCGTGCTGGGGCCTGGGCCGCGGCACGGCGACGGCGGTACCCGCGAGCGGGGGAGACCGCCTCTATACCGATAGGAGATACGACTATGGCGGCGAATAAAGGCAAGAAGCCGGCGACGTACCAATCGTCGCTGACCCGTTTCTATTACCAATACGCCTCGCGGCTCATCGCCGAGCTGGGCGTCTACAACCCCTCGTCGATATCGTTCGCGTCGCTCAAGCGGATGCGCGAGTACCCGCAGATCCACTTCGGCCTGGCCGTCATCAAGATGGCGGTTCTCGCCGCCGAGAAGCGCGTCGTGTGCGACGAC
>DATKXQ010000120.1:0-9350 GCA_035528975.1 bacterium | reverse complement strand
ATTTTTTACTTGTATCGGCCGCCGCTTCGTATAGAATAGGGCCGTATGAGGAACACGCTCGCGTTCATACTGGCCGGCGGCAAGGGCGAGCGGCTGGCCGAGCTCTCCCGGCGCCGCGCCAAGCCGGCGGTCCCGTTCGGCGGCCGCTACCGCCTTATCGACTTCACGCTGTCGAACTGCGTGAACTCCGGCATCTTCCACGTCGCGGTCCTGACGCAGTACCGCCCCCGCTCCCTCATGAAGCACATCGGCATCGGCCGGCCCTGGGACCTCGACCGCAGCCGGGGCGGCGTCGAGCTCCTCCAGCCGCACCTGGGCCGCGTCGACTCCGACTGGTACAAGGGCACCGCCGACGCCTGCTACCAGAACCGCCACTACGTCGCGGCGCGGAGCTTCGAGTACGTGCTCGTGCTCGCCGGCGACCACGTCTACGCCATGGACTACAACCACCTGCGGGGGGTCCTGGATACGAAGAAGGCGGACGTGGTGGTGGCGACGCTGCGCGTGCCCCGGGACGACGCGACGAGGTTCGGGACGCTGGAGCTGGCCGCCGACGGCCGCATCGTCGGCTTCGAGGAAAAGCCGCCCGTCCCCAAATCCGACATGGTCTCCATGGGGATATACCTCTTCCGGCGCAAGGCGTTCTTCGAGGCCATGGCGCGAGTTCCGACCGGGATGACGGATTTCGGCCGCCACCTCATACCGTCGCTCATCGGCGAGAGCCGCGTCTATTGCTACATCTACGAGGACTACTGGCGCGACGTGGGGACGCTGGACGCGTACTTCGACGCCAACATGGACCTCATCGCGGACCTGCCCGATTTCAACCTCTACGACCCGGAGTGGCCCGTGCGGACCGTGGCCCGCGACTACGCGCCGGCCCGCTTTTCCGCCGGCCCCGCCGCGGCGCGCTCGCTCGTCGCGGAGGGATGTAAGGTCCGGGGAACGGTGCGCGATTCACTCATCTTCCCCGGCGTGACGATCGGGCCGGGAACCGTCGTCGAGTCGTCCATCATCCTCGACGAGTGCCGCATCGGCGCCGACTGCCGCCTCGAGCGCGTCATAATCGACAAAGAGACCGTCGTGGGGCCGGGCGCCGTCCTGGGCCACGGCGACGACTACCCGCCCAACCGCCGGTACGGGGAGTACATGACGTCGGGGCTGGTGGTGGTGGGGCGGGAGAGCGAGCTGCCGGCGGGCCTGCGGCTGGCCCGCAACGCGTGCGTCGAGGTGGGCGCGAGGCCGAGTGACTTCGGAAAACTGGACGTCGGCGCGGGGGAGTACGTCGCCGCGTCCCGGGCGTGATTCTTTTGACGGCGGCCCGGGTTAATGATATACTAACCGGGAAAAAGGGCGGGCACACGGCGCCCTTTCCGAAATGAAGACGACGCGGCCATATCTCCCGGCGCTGGCCGCGGCCCTCGCGTTCGCGGCCGCGGCGGCCGGCGCCCCCCCGGGCGGAATAATCGCCAGCTTCTACGTGCCGAAGATCTCGGCGAACGGCCCCCGCGGCCTCGCCTTCGACGGGTCCTCCTACTATTTCGTCGCCGACAACCGCGGCCCGAAACAGGTCCGCATATCCAAGTTCACTTACGACGGCGAGACGGCGAGCGTCGAAAGCGCTTTCAACTGCCCCGCCGACGTCTACTGGGCCATGGACCTGGCGTACCGGCCGGGTCGCATCTACGTCGCCTCCGACCTGACCTCGCCCGAGAACCGGGCCAAGATCTACGTGCTGGACGAGGATACCGGGCAGATAACGAACAAGTTCAACTCCCCGTTCGGCGTCGGCGTCCACGTCAACGGCCTCACCTGGGACGGCTCGCACCTCTACGCCTCCTCGTACGAGTCGGCGCTGGTTTACCGCCTGACGTTCAACGGCTCGGTGGTGGGTTCGTTCGCCTCGTCCCACGCCAAGAACCACGGCCTCGCCGCCGCCGACTCCCGCCTCTGGCTCGTCTCGGGGAGGCCGCATTTCGACGCGCGGCAATACACGACCGCCGGCGCCCGCCTCGCGACCTTCACGTTCGGCGTAAACGACGCGTACGTGGGCGGCGCGTGCGTGGGGCGCCCCTCCCACAAAACGATTTTCGTCTCTACCTATACGGGCGCCCGCTACATCTACGAGATCGCGACCGACCCGAACGCCTACATCGGCGTAGCCGTCGAGCCCGCCAGCCTGGGCCGCATCAAAGCCCTCTTCCGCTAATTCCACGCGTAAAAATTCGCGCCCGGGCGAGCCGGGCGCGCCGTTTCCCCTCGCAGCGCCGTCCCCTTACAGCGCGGCGAAGTTTATCAACCGTACGCCCCGCTCCTCGAGCGCCGCCCGCACCGGCGGCGACGTAAGCGCCGCCAGCTCGCCGGCGCGGTCGTAGGCCGCGGCTTCGTCTTCCCCGCTGTTCTCGGCCGCGGGGTGGCAGGCGAGTTCCCACGTCCCCGCCCCCAACTTCCAGACGGCGGCGACTATTCGCTCCGCCGTAAGGGCGCCCGCCCACGGCTGACCCTCCAAACCGTCGGGCATCTTGAGGCCGGCGCGAAGGCCGAGCCGGCCGAACGCCTCCGCGCACAAGCGCAGCACGAGCTGGCGGCCGAACCACCCGCGCCCCGCGGGCCACAACCGACAGCGGCTCAGCCGCGCCGCGGCGACGCCAAACTCTTGCGCGAGCTCGACGACGACCGGCGCCACGCCGGGGAAATTATGCAGGTGGAGGTGGCTGTCGAGGTGGGTAACGCGGACGCCCGCGTCCCGCGCCCGCGCGAGCTGGGCCCTCAGCTCCGCTCTCACGTCGGCGGCCGAAATCTTTCCGAAAAGGTAGGACCGCGCGAACGCGTACGCGCTCCGCGGCAAGCTCCCGTCGTCGGCCACCAGCGTGGGCGCCGCGCCCGGGGAGCCGACGGCCCGCCCGCCGGCCAGCGTCAGGTGGACGCCGACCCCCAGCTCCGGCAAGTCGTCGAGGCGCGCCAGCGCGTCGTCGAAGGCCGCCCCGCCGGCCGCGAGCGACGCCGACGTGACTACGCCGTCGCGGCAAGCGCGCTCGACGCCGCGGTTGACCGGTAAGCTCGAGCCGAAGTCGTCGGCGTTGACGATAAGCCGGATCGCCGCTTTGGCCTCGCGCGCCATCTCAATACTGGCTGAGCGAGCCGTCCCGCTTGGCCCGGGCGAGGGCGCGGCGAAAGCTGACGCCGCCGACGGCGAGCGAGACGACGGCGAAAACGCCGAGTATGAAGAACGGTTTCCCTACCCCCGCGACTTCGCCCTCGCCGAGGAGAGCGCGCCTTGCCACGTCGAGCGCGTACGTCAGCGGGATGAAATTGCCCACGGCCCGCAACCACCCGGGCAATACTTCCACCGGGAAGAACACCCCCGACAGCAAAGCCGGCAACTGGCCGAAGAAGAGGTTGATGGGGTTGCCCTGCTTGAAGACGAGGAGAAAGGCCGCGGACAACATGCCGAGGCCGAAGTAAGCGGCCACCGTGAGCGCCGTTACGCCGACGAACAACGGCACGCCGGCGAGCCGGAACGAGGCGCCGAAAAAGACCGCCGCTATCAACAAGTAGGCGACCAGCCGCCCGGAGGAGACCAGATAGCGGGACAACGAGGCCGCGGCGAGGACGCGGAAGGCGCCCCCCCGGCGCCCGAGCAGCGGCTCGAGCGTCCCCACGTACTGCTCGTTGGCAATGACCTGGGACAACCCGCCCAATCCCACGCCGACCAGGCTCTGCATCGCCAGGCCCACGACGACGAACGGGAAATACTCGCCGCCGTAGCGGCCCAGGTACGCCGAGCCCAACCCCGAAAATACGCGGCCCACGAAGAAAAATATCATAAGGTAAAATACGAGCGACGCCAACCCCATGAGGAAAGAGAACCGGTAAGACGCGAGGTTGAGCGCGTCCCGCCTTAAAAAAGCCGCCCATATCCGGAGGAAATTAAACACCGGCCCGCTCCCCCACCAGCGAGAGGTACGCCGTCTCCGCCGCCTCCGGAGCCCGTACGGCCGGCGACGCGCCGACCGCCGCTAATATTTCGAAGGCCGCGGCCAGCGACCCCGCGTCCGCCGGCTCGTCGAAGTATACGAAATGGCCGCCCGGGCCGGCCTCGACGACTACGCCCGATACGTGCTCGCCGAGCTTCCGAATCACGTCGTCGTCGGCGCGGGCCAACCGCGCGCCGTAGCGCGCGCGGGGCGTCCCGAGGACGTCGGCCGGAGCCCCCGCGGCGACTACCCGCCCCTCCACCAGGACGACGACCCGGTCCGCTATTATCCGCGCCAGCCACAGCTGGTGCGTCGCCACGAGGGCCGCCCGCCCCTCCCGCCGGACGAGCTCCTCGCTCACGAAACGCGCCAGCTCCAACGTCGTAGGGTAGTCGAGCTCGCCGGCCAACTCGTCCACGAGCAAAAGCGCGGGGTCGCACAACAGCGCCCGCGCGAACGCGAGGCGCTGGCGCATCCCGCCGGAATAGGCCCGTACCGGGTCGGCGCCCCGCGCCGCCAGGCCCACGCGCTCGAGCGCCGCCGCGACCCGGCGTTTCACCGCCGGCCCCGGTATCCCGAACAGCACGGCGAAAAATCGTAAGTTCTCCTCGCCGGACAAACGCCAGTAGAAACTCCGCTCGCCGCCGGCCACGAACCCCAACGAGGGCGCGTTGACCTCCACTACGCCGCCGTCGGCCGCGACGGCGCCGGCCGCGATCCGCAGAAGCGTCGACTTGCCGGCGCCGTTCGGCCCGAGGAGACAAACGACCTCCCCCGGCCGCACCTCGACGTCGACGTCGCGCAAGGCGACGACGCGCGACCGGCGCGCCCAGGGCCTAAAAAGGGATGCCGGCCGCAAATAAACCTTGTTTACGCCTTCGAATTTTACGAGCTTATCCAACGCTTATAACCCGGTGGCGACCATAACACGTCGCGACGGCGTAGTCAAACTCCTACTAAACGCCGTCGGACGCGCCGTTAAATTTTTTCCTTGCAATCGCCCCGGTTTATGGTATATTAAGGGGCGTCGTAAGTCCCTGATTTTACTTGTTGATAAGCTGTTAATAACTCCGCGCCCGCGAAATCGCCCGGCCCATGCCCCAACTACTAGAAATCCGTTGCGACGCACCTGCCTGGGACTACGGCAGGCCTTTTTAACCGGGTACATGCAAAAGTCAACCCGGCCTGAGTTCGAAATACGTTGATATTATTGGTTTTTTGGGGCCCCGTAATTATTTCGCCTCTGCTCCTTCGTGCAAAGCGGCAAACCCAATACCCGGAACGGACAAAAGGCCTGGCGTAAATGCGCCCAAACGCAAGTCAAAAACCGGTATTTTCGAACGGCGTTTTGCGCCGAATCGATTGTGGAAAACTCCGCTCTCCCGCGACGGGAGCCACAAACGCGAACCTCGGACTTACCTTTTCGGGGAGGAGGATGGAACGGTGAAAACCGCGAAGACGGAGGTCAAGGTCTGGCGAGAAATTTTCCGGCGGGTCGCCGCCGAGCTGGGCCGCAAGGAATGTGAGACGTGGCTCCGGCCTGCGGTGTGTACCGGCGTGAAGGGAGAAGTCGTATGCCTCGAGGTCCCCAACAACCTCTACCGCGAGTTTATTAAAGAGAAGTATTTGGGGCTCCTCGAGGAAAAAGCCCGGGAGATCATCGGGCCCGAAGCGACCGTAGCGGTCGAGGCCGCCGCCGGCCAGGAGGGCTTGTTCCTCGGCGAGAGCGGGGCCCCGGACAACCCGCCCAAATACCCCGCGCCCAAGGCCTCCAAGCTCAATCCGCTTTATACTTTCGATACGTTCGTCGTAGGGCGGTCGAATTCGTTTTGCCACGCGGCCTGCCGCGCCGTCGCTCAAAACCCCGGCGCCAGGTACAACCCGCTGTTCATCTACGGCGGCGTGGGCCTCGGCAAGACCCATCTCCTCCACGCCATAGGCCACGGCACGGTCGGCAGGAGCAACGGCATACGTTTCTCTTATCTATCCTGCGACCACTTCATGAACGAGATGATTGCGGCCGTAAAGAACAACCGCACCGATGCGTTTCGCCGCAAATACCGCAACGTCGACTTCCTGCTCGTGGACGACATCCAGTTCCTCGCCGGCATGGAGGGTACGCAGGTCGAGTTCTTCCATACTTTCAACGCGCTATACGAGGCCGGCAGCCAAATAGTCCTATCCAGCGACCGCGCGCCTAAAGACATTCCCCAGGTTGAGGACCGCCTGCGGACCCGCTTCGAGTGGGGCTTGATCGCCGACATCCAGCCCCCCGATTACGAGACGCGCCGCGCCATAATCGCGCGCAAAGCAGAGCTCAAGGGAATCGAAATATCCGACGAAGTCGCCGCCCTCATCTCGACGCGGCTGACGACCAACATAAGGGCCATAGAGGGCGTGTTGAACCGTCTCTTCGCCACCGCGCTTCACACTTCCACCAGCGTCTCCATGTCGCTCGCCCAGGATATCTTAAACGAGATAGTGCCCGAGGAACGCCGCGTCAGCGTCTCCACAGACCAAATCCAGGAAGCCACCGCGAAGTACTTCAACCTCAGCCGCCGCGACCTCATCTCCAAGTCGCGCCGTGCCAACATAGCCCGCGCCCGCCAATTTGCAATGTACCTGTGCCGTGAGAAAACGTCCTCGTCCCTCGCGGACATAGGCCTGGCTTTCGGCAACCGCGACCACACCACCGTACTCTACTCCATAAACAAGATCGAGGCGGACCTCGCCGCCAACGGCGACGGACCGGCAAAAATAATCCAAGATATCGAACAGAACCTCGGCCGCCTGAGTCACCCCACGGCCTAAGCCCCACCCATAATAACCTTTGAAAAACCACATACCCTTCCCACCACGGCGTCGCCTTGCACCAATACCCCACCGTTTTCTACACGCCAGTCCCCGATTTCTAACCATATTTGTAACGTCGACGTCGATACATTTTCCCACATCCTAACCTACGCGTCGCCCTTTATTAAAACTAACGTCCCGGCCAAAACACCTACAATTTCCTCACCTATTAAAGCCCTATTACAACCTTTCTCCACTTTTCCCTTGAAACATAAATAATATCAAGTTATATAGTATACCGTAATTATATATAATAATACCCGCTAACAAGTGGAAAATACTGGGGCGTCGGCAAGCGGTAAGCCACGGGTTTTTGGAACCCGCATGCGGTGGTTCGAATCCACCCGCCCCAGATTTTTTTCGCGCTAGGGGAATGCCGTGGGATACGAGAGACTGATATTTGCGGGTACTGCCAACCCGGAGTTTGCATATCGGGTGGCCGAGTCGTCGGGGGATAGTCTGGGCCGGATGTCGTTGGGCCGTTTTCCGGACGGCGAAGTATCGGTGAAGGTTGAGGTCAACGTCCGCGGCCGCGATTGCTTCGTCATACAGTCGACGTGCCCCCCCGTGAGCGAGAATATACTCGAGCTGATGATAATAATCGACGCGCTGAAGCGGGCGTCGGCGTACCGGGTCACGGCGGTGGTGCCTTATTACGGGTATGCGCGGCAGGACCGGAAGGACCAGCCGCGGGTGCCGATTACGGCGAAGTTGATAGCCGACCTTTTGACGAAGGCGGGGGCGGACAGACTCTTGACGATGGACCTTCACGCCGGCCAGATTCAGGGGTTCTTCGACATACCCGTGGACAACCTGACCGCGGCGCCGATATTTGCGAAGGCCGTGATGGCGTTGGATTTGAAAGAACTTGTCGTGGCGTCGCCGGACGTTGGCGGCGTTAAGAATGCGCGCTCTTTCGCAAGGCGTTTGGAGCGGATGCGCGAGGTAAGCGGCGCGGGCGGCAAGGTGGGCTTCGCGATAGTCGATAAGCACCGCAAGGGCCCCGAAGAAGTGGCCGCGCTGAGCATAATCGGCGACGTAGACGGCAAGAGCGTCGTTATAATCGACGACATTGTTTCCACCGGCGGCTCGCTGGTGGAGGCGGCCGCCATCCTCCTCGAGCGCGGTGCGGTTGAGGTCGTGGCGGTCATAACGCATCCCATCTTGGCCGGCGACGCCGTAGCGAAGGTGGAGAAGAGTCGGCTGGAAACGCTTTTCGTGACGGATACGGTACCGCTGCGCGAAGGCGTCGGCGGTAAAATAAAAGTATGTTCCGTAGCGCCGCTGTTGGGCGCGGCTATAGACGCCATACACCGCAACCGTTCGGTAAGCAGGTTGTTCGATGGAGGATAAAACGGAGACGCGCAGAATTAAGTCGACGCAGGCCGTAGTCGTAACAGCGTTCGCGGTTTGCCTCGTCGTCGCCGCCGCGGCTCGCGACAAGCCGCCCCAGGATATACAATACCTTATTGACATGCTGAAGAGCTCCGACGTCAGCGAGCGGCGGGACGTCGCGCGGACGTTGGGGGTAATGGGTTTCGACGTCGCTACTCCGGGCTTGATAGGCGCGCTGGACGACGACGACGCCAAGGTCCGCCTGTTGGCCGCGGAGTCCCTCGGGAAGATAGGCGACAAACGCGCGGTAGAACCGCTGCTCGAAAAGTTGCCCTACGAGGAAGACGGCGTCAAGCGCTACATCCTCGGCGCGTTGGGCAAGATCGGCGACGCCCGGGCGCTGGAGCCGCTCGTTAAATCGCTAGAGGGCGAGACCGTGCCCGAAGTCCGCGCGAGCGCCGCCTACGGCCTGGGCGAGCTGGGCGACGCCGCGGCGACGGACGCGCTTATCCGCGCGCTCGGCGACGAGAACGAGTGGGTGCGCCTCGAGGCCTGCGGGGCCCTGCGGAGGCTCAAGGCCTCGGCGGCGGTCCGCGCGCTAAGCCGCGTCGCGGAGGCCGACGAGAACGAGCAAGTGCGAAAAGCGGCCGCGAAAGCGCTGGCGGCAATAACGTCCCAATAACTTCGGTTGCGGGTCGCGGCCGGGACCGGCGATGTTCGAGTACAAACTTCTCACCGGCGTTAGCTTCAGCCGGGAATGCGGGCAGCGGCGCTATGGATGCGACTAAGCGGGATTTTCCGGTTCCCTTGACCCTTTTTTTCCTGTCGTTAGTACCGCGAGCTTTATTCGCGGTTTTTTCACGTTACCAGCCGAAAGCGGACGCGGTATTTTATTTCGAAACAGCGCGAAGCATCGTAACCGGCCAAGGCTACGTTTTGCCCGACGGACGGTTGTTGGGGGCTGTTGCTCCTGTTTACCCGTTGTTTCTGGCCGGCGTTTTTAAATTATTCGGCGTCGGCGTGGCGCAGGCGCTGGCCGCTCAAGTGTTAGTCGGTTCGGTTACGACGGTATTAGTTTATTATCTTGCAAAGGTATACTTCGACGGGAAAGTAGCCGCTGGGGCGGCCGCGCTTTTCGTAATATACCCTTCCTACATATGGGCGTCGGGGGTCGTTTTAACGGAG
>DATKXQ010000119.1:0-2224 GCA_035528975.1 bacterium | reverse complement strand
CGGCACCACCCCCGCCGCCAGCTCGTCCGCGTAAGCGGCGTGGCCGTCGTTCGCGAGCACACGCAGATAAGCGTAATCCTCCGCGGCCTCGCGCAGCATTTTAAGCCGTATGCTCGCCAGCGGCTTGTCGCGGGCCGGCTCCGTTCCGGGGTAAACCAACGCCCCGGCGCCGTTGCCGTACTCGTTGCGCGGGTCATCCGCGAGCGGCTTCGGGTCTTTCTTGGGGAAATACGATACGCTTTTCAGCCGCACGAAGTCGCCGCCGAAACGCCACATCGCCCACCCGAGGAGGCGGTGGTCGCTCGCGGGGCGGTCTATTAACCCGGCCCACTCGTCGCCCTCGTAAACGACGCGTACGCCCTTCCCCTTGAGCTCCGCCACGGCGTCGGGGCGCGCCTCGCCCTCGGCGAAGGTCATGAGCCGCGCGCCGTCCGGGAGGCCGCTTTCGCCGGGATTCCGTGGAGACACGCGATGCTCTTCCAAAAGGCGGGAGTACGCCGCCAACACCGCGGCGGCCTCGGCATCATCCTTTTTCAAGCCGTACAGGCGACACACGTTCTCGGCGTCCAGGGTGACCCGGAACGGCGACGGTTCCGCCGGTTCCAACTCGAAGTCCCACACCGCGAGTTCCAACGGCAAAACGTACTCGCCTCCGGACCACTTGAGCCGGACCTCGCCCTCGTACTTGCCGGCGAAAATCTCCGGGGGAACCCGGACGTCGAACCAGAATACGGTGTTCTCGCCGGCGACGACCTCGGCGTGGCCGACGACGGGCACCAGCGGGTCCGGCCACCGCCCCCGCCCCCGGCCGACCGTGAAGTTGGTCCGCGGCTCGACGGAAGGTTCGGATACGGGCAAATATATCTCGCGGTAAACGGAGACGTTGGCGCCCGCTACCTTGCCCCGCGCGCCTTCCAGGTCGAATATTTGAAAGGATACGAGGCGGGTCGCGTCGGAATTAATAACCACTTGAAAGGATTCCCATTCGCCGCGCGCGGCTTTTATGGAGACGCGCTCGCCGTCCCACACGTACGTCTCGGCGGGCCGCGGCTCGGCGGGGCCGATCTTGACGGTGCTGCCCTCGGCCCATATCGAAACCTCCGCCGCGGCGGCGGAAGCCACGACACATATTAATAGTGATAACCCTAACAGGCGCATCCTTCAACTTCCCCTAAGAAAACAACGTCGGTCAATACTCCTTATTATAATATAAGTAACACACCTTATATTATTACACAATCCACATCGCACGGCAAAGGCTTCCCGCCACGCCCCGGTTATGTTAAATTCGGGCGACGTGACCGGACGCAGCGAAACCGTCGAGCGGCTTTACGAGCTCGCGTCGCCGTGTCTCCTTTGCCCGCGGCGCTGCGGCGCGCTACGCGCGGAAGGCGAGCAGGGCGAGTGCGGCGTCGGCCTTACCCCCCTCGCCGCCTCGTCGGGCCCGCACTTCGGCGAAGAGCCGGAGCTCGTGGGACGCGGCGGCTCCGGGACCATTTTCTTCGCCGGCTGCAACCTCGCCTGCATTTTTTGCCAGAACTACGACATAAGTCACCTCCGCGCGGGCCGGGAGGTAAAGGCCGGGGAAGTGGCCGAAATGATGCTCGCGCTCGAGCGCCGGGGTTGCGAGAACGTAAACTTCGTAACGCCGACGCACCTGGCGCCCGCCGTGGCGGCGGCGATAGAGGAAGCGCGGGCGCGCGGCCTTTCGGTCCCCATCGTCTACAACAGCGGCGGCTACGACGGCGTCGAGGCGCTACGCCTCCTGGAGGGTTACGTCGACGTCTACATGCCCGACGCGAAGTACGGCCCGGGCGCCCCGTCGGCCGAGCTGTCCGGCGCCGCCGATTATTTCGACCGGATGAAAGAAGCGCTGCGCGAGATGCACCGCCAGGTGGGAGACCTGGCGACGGACGGCCGCGGCGTCGCGACGCGCGGCCTTTTGATCCGCCACCTCGTCCTCCCGGACGGTCTCGCCGACAGCGAGCCGGTGCTAAGATTTATCGCCGAGGAGCTCTCGGCCGAATCGTACGTAAACATTATGGCGCAGTACAGACCCTGCTACCGCGCCGACGAGGTGCCGGCGCTCATGCGGCTGCCGACGCGGGAAGAGCTCGAGAAGGTTAAAAATATGGCGCGGGAGCTGGGTTTGCACCGTGGATTCTAAATACGACCGGCGGCCCGAAGGCCGCCGTTCTTAAATCGATGATGTGGAGGCGAGCGG
>DATKXQ010000118.1:0-7540 GCA_035528975.1 bacterium | reverse complement strand
GAGGACGTAGTCGCTCAAGAGGCCGCGGTCGCGGTCGACCGTCTCGAACCCCTCGCCGACGCTCCGCGATGCGCCGCCTCCCGCAGTCGCGACCCAGAGCTCGCCGCCCGGGCGGAAGGCCAGGTCGTTGACGATGTCGCTCTTCAGATTCGAGTTGGCGACGTCGTACGTCCTGACGAGTTCCCCGTCGCGCAACAAGCACAGGCCCTCGTCGGTCCCGAGCCACGCCTCGTCGTCGCGAGCGGCCACGGCGTAGACGTTGCTCGACGGCAAACCCGTATTGACGGCCGTGTACTCCGTAATCTTGCCCCGGTCGTAGAAGGCCGCGCCGCCGATGCACGCCGCCCACACGCGGTCGGGACCCACGGCGTAGACGTCGCGCACGTCGTCGCCGGGAAGGCCGGAGGTTCCCTTGATTACCGTGAAGCCCGGGTCGTCGAAGCGCGCGAGGCCCCGCTCGGTGGCGAACCAGACCTTAGCGCCGTCGTACACGACGTTGAAAACGAAATTCGACGGCAGACCTTCGCTGGTCGTGAATTTCGTTATCTCCTCGCCGCGAAGGCGCGCGGCGCCCAGGTGCGTGGCCACCCACACGTCGCCGTTGGGGCAAACGGCCAGGCCGAAGATCTCGTCGGCCGGCATCCCGTTCGCATAGGAGTAAATCTTCCACTCGGTGCCGCGGTTGTAGGCGAGGCCGGCATAGGTGGCAAACCACCAGCAGTCTTGCCCCGCGTACACGCCGTAGACGTCGTTGCTGGGCAGGTCGCCCTGCTCCGCGGTTATATAGAACCACGCCGGTTCGGTCACGCCCTCGTCGTCGCAACCGGGGCCCCAAAAAAAGGCCGCGCCGGCCGCCAGGGCGAGAACCGTCAATGAGACGCCCTTTTTGATATTACTCACCATCCAAGTGCGCCACGACGGCGATCTCGACGAGCGCGCCCATGGGCAGCGCCGCCACTTCCACCGTGGCCCGCGCCGGCGGCGCAGCGCCGGCGAATTCGGCGTAGACGTCGGTCACCGCGGCGAAATCCGCGAGGTCGGCCAGGAATATGTCGGCCTTCACGACGCGCTCCCAACCGGCGCCCCCGGCCTCCAACACCGCCGTCAAATTGGCCATGACGCGGCGGGTCTGCGTCGCCGCGTCGTCGCCCGCCAGCTCGCCCGTTTGGGGGTCCAGCGCTATCTGGCCGGCGGTGAATAAAAAGCCCCCGGCCGCGACGGCCTGCGAATACGGCCCTATGGCCGCCGGCGCGCCGTCGGCCTTAACCGCCCTCTTCACCGGCCTCCGCCTCCGCGCCCGGCCCCGGTTCCGGTTCGGTCCCGAGGGCGAGCATGGCCTGCTCGAGCTCGTCGTCATACATCTCGAGCAGGTTTTCGTCGTCCTTTTTCTTGCGCAGGACGACGTAGATTATCGTGTTGCCGACGGTGTGTACGTTGACCGCGTACGCGACGACTACCCCGAAGATCACGAGCAGGCCGAGCGAAATAAACATCGCGGCTATGGCCTGGGGCCACGGCAGCGGCAGCGCCGCTTCGGACGAGACGAAGAGCGACCGCACGTCTACGCCGGAGAGCCAAACCAACGGGGCGAAATTCCCGGGGTAAGCGCCGCGCAACCAGCACGGCATAACGCGCCACGCGGCCGCGAAGGCCACGGCGAACTTCGGCCCCATCGGTACGTACAACGCCAGGTACGCGACTTTAAGCGCCGCCGCCGAGAAGAACGCGAACAACCCGGCCCCGGCCAAGATGAGCGCTCGCAAGAGGAACTCGTATAATACCAGCCGCCACGGCTGTCCCGACAACGTCGAGAACAGCTCGAACGACGTTTCGAAGGTATCGTCGCCCGTAGTCGCGACGATCGGCGGCGTAAACCAGAAGGATAAAAAGAATACTACGACGAGAAAAACGAAAAGCAGACCGCCGAGGAAAAGCGGCACCAACGATAGCGACGCCACGACGTCGCCGAACCACGGGATCTTGCCGACCAGGCCGACGAGCAAGCCGCCGCCGAAGAGCGCCGCCAGCGAAACGAGGATGGCCACCGGCGTAAATATGACGGCCCGCCAATGGCGCCGCACGTACGAGCCCGCCTCCCGCCGGGAGTAGAAATCGTTGCCCCGCAGCTGCTCGACGGTGATCTTAGCCACCGCCGTCATGCCGAGGAAGGCGACGACGAAAAAGGCCAGCGCGCCCGCGGCCCACAGCACGACGCCCGCGGCGTTCAGAGGGTACACGCTCCCCGCCAGGCACAACGGCGGGAAGAGGTAATAGGAGCTCCAGATCCCGTAAGCGTCGGCGCCGGATACGGCGAACGCCGCGTAGACGAATACGTTATACAGGATCAACCCGAGCGCCAACGCCCTCAGTTGGGTCCATATCTTTTTGGCGCTCAGCGCGAGCCGGGGCGCCCGGAAGACATCGATGAAGCTGAACCGCAACTCTACCATCTTCCCTCCTGACCGCGGCCTACGGTTCGGCCGGCGCCCCTAGCCTTTGGGTATTTTCGCGTAGTCTTCGAGGAAGCTCTTCATACCTTTGTCGGTCAGCGGATGCTTGATCAGCTTGTCGATGACCGCGGGCGGTATCGTTACGACGTCGGCCCCGATCCGGGCCGCTTCCACGACGTGGAGGGGATGCCGCACGCTGGCCACGACGACCTCGGTATCGTAGTCGTAGTTCTCGTATATCATAACGATGTCCTCGATGACGTCCATCCCGGTATGGCTGATGTCGTCGAGCCGGCCTATGAACGGGCTTACGTATTTCGCGCCCGCCTTCGCCGCCAGAATGGCCTGCGACGGCGAGAAGACCAACGTCACGTTGGTGATTATCTCCTCGTCGGCCAGCCGCCGCACCGCCTTCAAACCCTCCTCGAAGCACGGTATCTTGGTGACGAAATTGGGGGCGCGTTTGTGGAAGCGCCGAGCCTCCTCGACGATGCCGTCGGCCTCCTGGCTCACGGCCTCGACGTTTACCGGCCCTTGGCAGATTTTCGCTATCTCGTCGTAGAGCTTGTCCGCGGGCATTTTCTCGCGGGCGACGAGCGTGGGGTTAGTGGTAACGCCGTCGAGCAGGCCCAGGTCGGCGACCCGGCGGATGGCGTCTAAATTAGCCGTGTCGATAAAGAGCTTCATCCTTTGAAAACCTCCGCTTATTCGGGTTTCTGCGTTATGCCTCGCGAGCGGCGACTCACTTGGTCTCGTGACGCCCCGGGTAATCCCAGAAAGTGGTTTCGGATGGTTCGCCCCAATCCTCCGCGTCTACGGTCAGGCGGTTCATGTCGAACTCGGAGAACGACGAGATGTGCCGGCCGAAACCGGGCTCCGTCGAGGCGAATATGTTGTACACGCCGTCGCCGACGTCGTCGACGAAGATGAAGAGCATCCGCCGGCCGGCCGACCCGCCGAAGTAGTACTTCCACGCCTCGTAAGACTTCGTATCCCACGTCGACATCTCGATGGAAGTGAGCGCCTGGCCGGCGGTGTGGTCTTCGATCTCGCCGGCCGGGCCGTACAGCACGTAAACCTTACCGCGGTCGGTTCGCAGCCCATCGTGGATGGGGTCGCTGTAGTGCGTTTGCACGTATTCGATGCGCTGCCAGAATTCGTCGTAGTACTCGTTCTCGGGCGTCTCCGGGTCCGGGTCGCGCCGCACCCAGAATTTGTCCAACATCATGCTCTTGCCGCGGGGCGACAGGATGTCGAAGAGCGCGAGTTCCTCGTCGGTGGCGATTAGCGCCAATGCCCGGCGCGTCTCCTGCTCGCTGGGTCGCGGCAGACTCTTTACCTCGTCGGGAAAAAGGACGCCGAACTTCTCCGCGCCGCTAATGCCGCGTATGAACTCCTCGGTCAACGACCGCAAGTCGCCGCCCTCGCCGTCGTACGCCGCGGCGACTTTGTTCGCGGCGACGTCGTTGATCCACAGCTGGACGGTGTATTTGTCTTTCTCGTACGTCACGGCCCCGGTAATGACGGTCTTAACGCCCAGCGCCTTACCCAGCCGGACGATGTCCTTAATAGCGGTGAGGTCCAGGCCCGCATCCAAGGCCGCGCTCACCGCGTTGTTGGTGCGGCGGTACGGGTCGACGTCGTACTTTTCGGCGCTGTGGAACATAAGCCGCACGTTGTCGGCCACGTCGACGCCGCTTTCGGCCGTGGCCTCGCCGTACGGCACGAAGTCCAGGACGGCGATTTCCTCCGCGCTCGCGACCGCCGCGGCGGCCGCCAGTGTGGTCGCGGCTAAGAAGTATATTAACCGGCGCATAATTATCACGACCTCTTTTCTCAACCGTTTCGTTAAAAAGCGTATCATTATAATAAACCGCCCCCGCAAATGCAATTAAAATCAAAACGGCCGCGGGCCGTTTTAGGTTGACAGTGGGTTACGTCCTTCGTATATTGGGATTCGCTCGCGTACCGTGCGCGATAGGGCGAAGCCCCATGGCCGAAGCGGATAAACCCACGCCGCAGAAACAACCGAGCAGCCGTACGCTCTGGCTCCGGCTGCAGACGTTGCTGGCGGACAAGATAAGCTCGCTGCCGACGCTGGCGGCGAAAATGACGGACGTCCGGGCCGCGCTGGAGGAGTGCGGCGCCGTGGGCCTGGTTTACCTCACCATCCCGCGCGCCGACGACCTCGAGGCGCTATACGGATGGCAATATTACGACGAATTCATAGCCGATACCGGTTCCGTACTCGCTAAATTCCATCGCACCTTCCTCAAGCCGAACGACATCGTCGTGACCCGCGACGTCCAATCGTCGGAATTCCTCATCTTCGTGCGCCCCTCCGCCGAGGACAAGCCGGAGGAGGTAGCCCCCGACCGGCTCGAGACCCTCAAGAACCAACTCGCCAACTACCTCGAGTCGGAGCGCAAGACCGACATCCTGCGCGGCCACCAACAAATAAACTTCCTCACCGCTACGGGACGCATAATACACAATCTGTTCTCCCGCCCCGAGCGCCTCGTCCTCGCGGCCCTGGACGACGCTCACCGCTCCGCGATCGCCGCCGCCGAAACCGAGACGCTGCGCCAGAAAGAAACCCTCAAACGCATCATCGTCCGCGAGGAAGTGGACGTCCTCTACCAACCCATCGTATCCCTCCGCGACTTCTCCATCTTCGGCTTCGAGGCCCTCTCCGCGGCGGTGGGCGGTTCCGGCATCGAGGGCGCCGAAATGCTGTTCGCGCTCGCCGAGGAAGTCAACCTCTCGACGCAGCTCGACCGCGTTTGCCGCCGGCGCGCGTTGACCAACGCTCACCGGTGGCTGGGCGACGCCCAGCTGTTCCTCAACACCAATCCCCGGACCATAGAGGAAATCGGCACCCGCGAGGACGCGCTGTTCCACCTCTTCCAGAACGGCAGCGTATCCCCGCACCGCGTGGTCCTGGAGATCACCGAACGTTCCGCCATCGGCAACCTGGCCGTCTTCGAAGCCACCCTCAACCGCTTCCGCGACCACGGCATCCGCGTGGCCGTGGACGACGCCGGCGCCGGTTACGCCAGCCTCAATACCATCGCCCGCCTCAAGCCCGATTTCCTGAAGTTCGACATAGCGCTCGTGCGGGATATCGACAAGGACCGGGTCAAACAGGAGCTACTCGCCACCGTCCAGGAATTGGGCCGGCGCGTGAACGCCCGGGTCATCGCCGAGGGCATCGAGACCCGGGCCGAGCTCGAAACGCTCGTCCGGGCCGGCGTCGATTTCGGCCAGGGCTACCTCATCTCCAAACCGAAGTCGGGCAAAGAGATCGAGCGGCATTTCCCGCGCGAACCGTCGAATCTACTCGAATACGCCACCCCCCGTCACGCCGTCGGCGACGCCGCCGAGGAAGAGGAACGTGAAGAAAAAAATCCTCGTAGTTGACGACGAAGAGAGCATCCGCCTCGTCATCTCCTTCACGCTCGAGCAGGCCGGCTACGACGTAGAGGACGCCGCGAACGGCGACGACTGCCTCGAGAAGGTCTACTCCTTCGGCCCCGACCTGGTCCTGCTGGACCTGATGATGCCGATGGTCGACGGGTGGGAGGTACTGCGGCTCTTGCGGTCCAACCCCGAAACGGAGAACATCCCGGTCGTCCTGCTGACCGCCAAGGGCGAGATCCGCGACAAGATGTTCGCGCTCCAACAGGGCGCGGCCGACTACGTAACGAAACCTTTCAGCAAACAGGAGCTGCTGGAGCGCATATCGCAGGCGCTGGCGTGAGCGCCGCGGGGCCCGAAGCGAAAAACCGCCCGGGGTCGCGGGCGGCTTTTTTCGTCGTGCGCGCGCCTGTCTCCTACACGTCGCGGATTATTACCTTCTCGTACTTCTTGGGGTCCTCCAACACCTTGCCGGTTCCCAACACGATGCACGTCAGCGGGTTCTCGGCGACCCTTATCGTCAGGTTGGTCTCCTTGTTCAGCGCCAGGTCGAGGCCCCGCAGCAGCGATCCCCCTCCCGCCAAAACGACGCCCTCGTCGATGATATCGGAAGCCAACTCCGGCGGCGTCTGCTCCAGGGTGTCGCGGACGGCGCCGATGATGTGGCCCACCGGCTCGCGGATGGCGTCCCGCATCTCGCGCGACGAGACCGTCAACGTCTTGGGAATGCCGGCGACCAGGTCCCGCCCCTTGACCGACATGTGCTCCTCGCGCTCGAGCGGGTACGCCGAGCATATGGTCTTCTTTATCTTCTCCGCGGTCTGCTCCCCCACCAACAGACTGTAAGCCTTTTTTAAATAGTTATCTATCGCCTCGTCTATCTCGTCGCCGGCGACGCGTATGGAGGTGCTGGTCACTATTCCCTCCAACGCCAAAACGGCGACCTCGGTGGTGCCGCCGCCGACGTCGACCACCATGCTCCCGCGCGGCTCGTGAATGGGGAGGCCGACGCCGATGGCCGCGGCGATGGGCTCCTCGACGAGGATCACCTCGCGCGCGCCGGCGTGCAGCGCCGAATCGCGGACCGCGCGCCGCTCCACGTCGGTTATGCCCGTGGGGACGCATATCGCCACCCGGGGCCGGAATATCCCCCGCCGGCCTCGCGCCGCGCGGATGAAGTGCTTTATCATCTCCTCGGCGAGGCGGAAGTCGGCGATGACGCCGTCCTTCATGGGCCGTATGGCCAAAATCGACCCGGGCGTCTTGCCCAGCATCTCTTTGGCGTCGTGCCCCACGGCGAGCACTTCGCGCTTGGCGCGGTCCAGCGCCACGACGGAGGGTTCATTTATTACGATGCCCCGGCCGCGGACGTATATCAACGTGTTCGCCGTGCCGAGGTCCATTGCGATGTCGGGCGTTACCGACGTAAATAAATTTTGGAATTTAGAAAAGGCGCCCAAGCGGACCTCCTCTTCGCTACCGCGTGCGCATTGCCGCGATACTAACACACGGCTCCCCCCTGACGCAAGTTTATTCGCCGTCGAAGCGGCGACTTCCCGACGACGCGCCCCTTGACTATCGCCGCGGCCCCTATTATCATAACCCGTATGGACCGCGTCGCCGTCATAGCCGACTCCCACGACAACCTGCGCATGATCGAGCGCGCCGTCGCC
>DATKXQ010000117.1:0-3693 GCA_035528975.1 bacterium | reverse complement strand
CAGTTCGGCGCGCACGTTCCCTCGCTCCGAGAGTTTGTAAATTTTACCCTGCGCCCTGTCGGCAACCCAAACGGCGTTTTCCTTCGGGCACAGCGCCAGCGCCACGGGCTCGCCGAAGCCGTAAAGCGTCTTATCCAGAATGCCGCGAGGGGTCAACCGGAATACCCGGCCGCCGTCGGCGTCCGCCGCCCAGCAATAGCCCCGGTACGAGTCGAAAACGACCGCGGAGGGGCGGCCCAGGTCGGGCGAGGAGCTCAGGACGGCGGCGCAAGCCTTGCCGATTTTGTATACGCGGCCGCTCGCCGCGTCGGCCACCCAGGTCGTCCCGGGGGCGGCCGTGTCCAGCGGGGCCAGGGTTGTCTCGCACGCCGTAATAATTAAAACGCCGGGCGCGATTACCCGTAAGGCGCGGCGAATCGCTCGCGTTTTCATGGTATATAAAATAACATAAGCGCCGGCCTATATCAATTAAGAACGCGCGCGGCGGCGCCGGCGCGGACCGAGAGCGGCGGCGTTAGTTTTCTATTGACAAAAGATAAGTTTTCGGGTAATAATTAAGTGTAAGAAAAACGGATGAGATTTCAACCTCGTTAAGGAGGTAGACTTATGAGAGGCGTAGCTTTGGCGTGTGTCGCCGTGTTGATTGGCGGGGCGGCCTCTGCGGACTTGTTCGTCATCGGCAGCCGGGCATCGGTGTCGGATTTCCCGTTCTACGGTTGTTGAGGGTGCGACGCGTTGCGGAGCCAGGACCTGGTTCTAGCGACCGACGCGATACCCGAGGGCACCATTAAGAAGTGGGAGTGGTTCGCCTCGGATACGATTACGGCCGGCGCCTATAACAACTTCAAGATTAAATTATGTCACACGTCCCGCGCGACGCTCGATAAGAATTTCGCGACCAACTACGACAGCAACACGCCGGTCCAGGTTTATACTAAAGTTTCCCAATCGGTGAATCCGACGCCGTATACCTGGTTCGGGTTCGCCTTCGGCACGAACTTCGAATATGACGGCACGAAAAACCTGATATTCGAGGTCGAATGGAACGGCGACAGTGGCGGTAAGGCGACTACTTATTGGAGCCCCGGGACGGGCCGCTGCATCGTGGGCCTGAACGGCGCCGGCGCCAATCTGTATAATTACGTGCATTACATGCGCATTACGTTGGAACCTTCGGCCGTAAGTCCCACTTCGGTAGGCCGCGTAAAAGCGTTGTACCGGTAAGCGCCGACGTTAACGCGAATTACGGGGCCGCGAGGCCCCGTTTTCATTGGTTTCTTTCGCTTGCGTTCCGGCGGGAGGCGTTGTATATTATCCGCGTCAACGCGGATAGGGGTTGCCGTGAACCAAACGAACGTCATATTCGTCGTCGCCGCAGCCGCCGTGGCCGTAGTGGGTGTCGTGATACTTTTTTCCTGGTTCCAGATGCGGCGGCTCGGCGCTCGCGTAAAACGCCTGGAGGCCGCGGGTTCCGCCGTCGCCGCGCGCCCCGCCGCGCCGAAGAGGGCGTCCCGCCGATACGCCCGGTTGGCCGTCCGGCCGGACACGGATATTACGGCGCCGGGGGATTTCCTCGTATACGGTTTGGATTCTTCGGGCTACGTTCCGATCGAAAGCGAAAACGGCTCGCGGGGCCACCTCGTCGTGCTCGTGCTCCGCATTACCAACTTAAGCCGCGACGAGCTCCTGCTCACGAGGCCGCACATCGTCTTCCGGCTGGGCGCGGGGGCGTCCAAGCTCGAGCCGCCCGCGACGCTTGCCCGCTTAGGGAGGTTGTCGTTTTTCGACGCCAAGGCGGCGGCTCGCCCGTTGGACGGCGTCAAAGAGGGACTGCTCGAGCGGGCGATGGGGGCGAACTCGCTCAACCGCAACGTGCTGCGGCTCAAGCCCTTCGAGCCGGTGGTGTCGTACGCGGCCTTTTTGCCCCGGCGCCTCGGCAGCTTGCCCGTATTTCAGGAAGAACTGTTGAATTTCGGCGTCGGTTTCTATTCGCCGGAAGGTTGGCACGAGTACGACGGCTTTCGGGCGCGGCCCTTCCGGGACCTCGCCGTCACGTACTAAGGCTAACGCCGGCCGCATGGGGAGTTGTTTATGGTGCGCATTCTAAACGTCGCGTTTGTGACCGCGTTTTTAACCTTCGCCTGCAGCGAAGACGTGAGCGGTCCCCGGGAACCCGTCGGGTCATATTGGCCCGCGGAAGTTAAAACCTGGTGGGTAAGCCGGGGGCGGTGGGAGGACCTTTCGGGGGAGAAGCGCGGCGGGCCGTTCGGCCTAAAGACCGTCATCGCGGGGACGGCATACGACGCCCAGGGCCGGCCGGTAAAGATCTGGCGTGCGAGCGAGTTGGACGGGGATTATTTCTTCCGCGTCGCCGGCGACGAAGTGTGGGCCAACTGGGCCGAGGCTAACCCGAAAGGCGACTACCACCTGTGGTTGATGCTGCCGCCGGCCGACGGCCAGTATTGGGAAGACGATAAATATCGGGTATCCGTGCGGGGCCCCTTCGAGCTCAACGTCCCGTACGGCGAATTCGGCGACGTGTACCGCGCCCGTTACGATTACGTGGAGGAGGCGGGCCATTACGAGGTGTGGTGGTACGCGTCCGGCGTGGGGTGCATCTTATACGAACATTACGTGCCCGACGAAAAACACGAGCTCGTCGAGCTGGTGGAGTTTTCGACGCCGAAGTGACCCGCCTCCGAGGCGGGTCGGATTCGGATAGGGGAGCGCTCGGCGCTCCCCTAATTATCGGACGGTATCGCGAGCGAACGTTTGCGGCTGTTTACGACGAAATCGAAAAGGTCTTTTACTTTAATCGGGGTGAGCGTCGTCGTCGCCGTCGCGGCGGCCTTCGTGATTTGGATGTACGGCCACGGAGGGGACGACGAAGCGGGGGACGGCGCTTCTCCGCTCGAGGGGAAGATATGCGTCATGCCGATCGGCGACGTTCCGGAAGAGGACGTGGCGTTCGCGTGCGACGTCCTGGCGGCGCACCTGGGGCGGGAGGCCGTCGTCTTCGAGCCGCTGCCGCTGCAAGAGTCGTACTACTATTCGGAACGGGACCAGTACGGCGCGGCGGGTTTTTTGGGATACGTCGAGGCGAACGCGCCGGCCGAAGCCTTTCGCGTCGTCGGCCTCACGGCCGAGGACATCACCATCCCGCAGCTGAACTTCCTCTTCGGTATGGGTCGGTGCCCCGGCAAATGCGCGGTCATATCGACGCACCGCCTCGAGTACTATTGCGAGGGTCGCGTCCCAAGGCGCGTCCGTTTCGCGAAATTGATTATCCACGAGTTGGGCCACACCTTCGGCCTGCTCCACTGCCGCCGGCCCCTCTGCGCCATGAAATTCGCCGACGGCTACGCGACTCTCGACTACACGCGCGTGGCGTTGTGTGAACGTTGCGAGGCGCGCCTGTGTAAGATGGCGGCTCTCGCCGCCCGGGAGCGTCGCGAGGATATCGAGGAGGTCGTAAAGAGATACGGCCTTTGGGCGGGGGCGGGCGGCCGGGAGGGGATGACGCCGCCGCCGGCGCCCGCGGACCTTTCGCCCGAGGGGATGGAGGCCTTTCGTTAAAAGGCCGGGCGGGTTCCGGGCCGCGTTATGCGCGGCGGCTCAATATTGAATGTCGACGCGAATCGTCAACCGCGCGCCGTTCAACGTGACCTCGGCGTCGTCGAATTCGGGCATTTC
>DATKXQ010000116.1:0-2295 GCA_035528975.1 bacterium | reverse complement strand
TTATCGCGCGCATCGTGGCCGTGGCCGACGTCTTCGACGCCATGACCACCGACCGCCGCTACCGCAAGGCCAAATCCAAAGAGGAGGCCCTCGCGGAAATCGAAAAGAGCCGCAACGCCCAATTCGACCCGGCCGTGGTCGACGCTTTCGCAAGCCTCGTGCAGTCGGGCCGGCTCGACATCATAGAACTCAAACGTCGCAAACAAGAGAGATAACCATGCCGAAGAAATTCGCCGTCGTCTTCTCGATCGTGGCCGCCCTCGTCCTCGTCACGTTCTCTCTCCCCGGCAGCCCGGAGGCCGACGAAAAAAAGGACGAGATCGAACGGCTCCTGGACCGGGGCAACGAACTCGCCCAGAAAGGCGACTACGACGGCGCCATGGCCGTGTACCAAAAAGTGCTCAAGGTCGACGAGAATAACGCCCTGGCCCACAACAACCTCGGCATAATCTACAAGCGCAAAGGCCTGTACATCACCGCGGTCGAGGAGTTCAAGGCCGCCCTCGACGGCCTCCCGAACTACTTCAAGGCCTACAATAACCTCGCCAACGTCTACTTCGAACGACGTTACTACGACGAGGCGGTCAAATATTACAACAAGTGCCTGGCCATAAAGCCCAACTTCGCCGACGCCCACTGGAACCTCGCCCTCGCCTACGAGAAGCAGGGCGAGAAGACGAGGGCCATCAGGCACTTCAAGAAATTCATCGAGTTGTCCGACGCGTCTTCCTACGTGGCGCTCGCGCAACAACACGTCGACGACCTCTCGACGAAACCCGAAGAAGTCGAACCCGAAGAGGTAACGCCGACCTACGGAGAAGACGCCGTTGAGACGAACTACCCCTAAGCGCCCTCGCGGCGCCGTTACCGCCCGCTCGCTTCGCCTTATACTCTTCGTCGCCGCCGCTGTCTCGGCGTGCGCGCCGGCCGGCGCTCCGGCCCGCGGCCAGTCGGAAGGCCCCATCGACGCGTTCGCGGCCGGCGAAGATATAGTACTCCCCGCCGGCGACGTGGAGTTGTTGACCCTCGACAGCTTCGCGCTGGGAATAGAATACGTCTCCTTTCCGGCGGCCGAGGAGCCGTTCGACGCCTGGGCCGCCCCCGGCGACAGGTCGCTCTTCCTCCCGCTCGCGCCCGCGGCGGAAGGCGGGACGTACGACGCCCTGGCCGTAACGGGCGACGAGCTCGAGCGCTACGGCCGGGCCAGTACGTTCGTCGGCGGCTACGGCTCCGGCGATAAGAGATGCGTCATCCTCATGTACCACCGCTTCCGCGCCGTCCCCGCCAACAAGTACGAGGTCTCGCACGCCGACTTCCGCGCCCAGCTCGAGTACATCGCGCGCAACGGCTACGAGGTAATATCCGTCGACCAGCTCGCGGAAGCGCTCCAGACCCAGGACCCCGACCTCCTACCGCCGCGGTCCGTCGTCATAACCGTCGACGACGGCTTCCGCTGCGTCTACGACTTCGCCTGGCCCGTCCTCGCCGAGCACGAGTACCCGTTCGCGGTCTACATCTACACCAACTACGTCGCCGGCGGCGGCAACTCCATGACGTGGTACGAGATCCGCGACCTGGCCTCCGACGACCTCGTAACCATCGGCGCCCATTCCATAAGTCACGCCGACCTGGCCAACCCTAAGAAGGCCCGCGGGCCGTACGACGCCTGGGTCCGGCGCGAATTGACCTACCCCAAAAACCGCCTCGAAGCCGAGACCGGGAAGCCGGTGCGGACCTTCGCCTGGCCTTACGGCTCCTTCAATTCCTTCACCTTGAGCGTCGCCATCCAGACGGGATACGAGGGCATCCTGACGATAATGCCCGGCGCGAATTCCATGGAGGCGTCGCCCTACTTCCTGCACCGCTACGGTATATACTGGCACACGCCCCTTTGGCTCTTCGCCCGCATATTGGAGGGGCGCCCCGTAACGGACGAGATGTGGGATTACGAACTCGCCAGCGTCGGCGCGGAAGAGGAGTTCCTCATCCCCTGAAAAATAACCGGGTTTAGTAAAATGGGGAGCCGCGGCGGCTCCCCTTTTTTGTGGGTCGGTTTCCAGGGCGGTTTTATTTATTAAACAAATCCCCGTAGGCGGCCGCCAGCGCGCGCGAGGCCGCGGCGGCGGAGTAATGCTCCGCCACGTAGCGCGAGCCCTCCACGTTCGGCGGGCAGGCCGCCGCCAGCGCCGCGACCGCCGCCGCGAACTCCTCCGGCGTCGACGCGTGGCGGCAGTGGGGGAAGCGGCGACTCCACACCACCTGCCGCCCCCGCAGCAGCGCCTCCAGCACCATTTG
>DATKXQ010000115.1:0-6475 GCA_035528975.1 bacterium | reverse complement strand
CCCTCGCGGAGCGCGCCGTCGATAGGATGAAGGATTCGGCGTTGGCGCCGTCGCTGACGTCTCTCTCGACGCGCCGGGCGCTCCTGGACCGGCGGGCCGGCGTAATAGGGGCCGCGGCGCTGGCGCGGCGCCTCGCGGCTCCAGCGTAACGAAAAAACTTCTAGCCAGATAACCCAAACGAACGTATGCGTAGAACGCTCACCATTACGGCGACCCTCACGCTCCTCGCCTCCGCGGCCGGGGCGTATAGCTACTTCGGCAAGAACAAGGTCCAGTACTACAAACACGACTGGCAGATAATAAAAAGCGAACACGTCGACCTCTACTTCTACAGCGCCGAACGCGAACTGGCGGAGCGGGCCGTCGTCCTGGCCGAAGAGGCGTGGGACGAACTCTCGCTCCGCCTGGCGTATACGCCCCGCCACCGCGTCCCCCTCATAATCTACGGCTCGCACAGCGAATTCCAGGAAACGAACGTACTCCCCTACATCCTGCCGGAGGGGGTCGCCGGCTTCACGGAGCTCCTCAAGCACCGCGTCGTCGTGCCGTTCGACGGCTCCTACCCCCGGTTCCGAAGAGTCCTCCGTCACGAGCTGACCCACTTCTTCATGTACGAGAAACTGAGGGACGTATATTCCAGGCACAACCGCTACGACTACGGCCAACCTCCCTTCTGGTATATCGAGGGGCTCGCCGAATACATGTCGACCGACTGGGACGGCTTCTCCGACTCGTTCCTCGCCGACGCGCTCTACAGCAACGCGCTGGTCCCGCTCGCGAAATGGCGTCAGATCGCGGGAACCTATTTGGGATACAAAGAGGGAGAGTCGGCCCTCTACTACGTCGCGGAGAATTACGGCGAGGACAAGCTCGTGAAGATGATCGACTACGCCTGGCTGACTCGCGACTACGACGACGTCATCGACCTCGTGCTCTCGGTGCCGTTCGAGCAATTCGACGAGGATTGGCAGCGCTGGGTCCGCCGGCGGTACTGGCCCCGGTACGCGGCGCACGACGAGCTCGACGGCCTGGGCGAGATGATGACCCGAGGCGCCGGCATGCGGAGCGGCGTCGCCTGGCTCGACGAGCACCGGTTGGCCTATCTGTCCGACGAGGAAGGCCGGGCCGGCCTCTACCTGATGACGCCGGCCGAGGGGGGCGGCGCCGAAATTCGCAAACTCGTGGAGGGAGGAGACTCGGGGGCCTACACGGTGATGCACGTTTACCGCGAGCGGCTCGGGACCCACGGCGGCCGTCTCGTGGCCTTCGCCGCCCGCGCCGTCCCCCGCGACCGCCTCTACGTCTTCGACGTGACGCGCGACGAGATCGCCCAGAGCTTCGAGTTCGAAGATCTGATCGTGCTCGGCGCGCCGTCGTTTTCGCCGGACGGCGGGCGGATCGTCTTCCGCGGCCTGGACCGGAACGGCCGGGCCGACCTCTACGTCGTGACGCGCGCCACGGGGGAGAAAACGGCCCTGACCGACGACCTGGCGGACGACGCGTACCCCTGTTGGACCGAGGCGGGGATAATCTTCGCCTCGGAGAAGGATGCCGCCTCCGCCAAGGACAACTACAACCTCTACCTCGCCGACCCCTCCACCGGCGAAACGCGCCGGTTGACGCGGGGGCCGTGGCGCGACCTGTACCCCGCGGCCGCGGCGGACGGCTCGCTGTATTTCGTCTCGGACCGCGCCGGCCGCTACGACGTATACCGCCTGGGGGCGGACGGCGTCGTGACGCGCGTGTCCAAATCGCTGACCGCGGTAACGGAGGCCGCGCCCCGCCCGGGCGGGGAGCCGGGGGAGGTCGCCCTCATCGGCCTGGCCGGCCAGAGCTTCAACGTATACCTGGCGACCCTCGAGCCGGAGGAGGAGGGCGAGGAGGCCGCGCCGGGAATCGCGACGACGTCGCAGCCGCCCGCCGCCTTGCCGGTCGAGAGTTTCACCGTCCACGGCTACAAGACGACGTTCGCGCTCGACTACTTCTCGGGCCAGATTGCCTACGGCCCCGAGTTCGGGACCGAGACCGGCATAATCCTGACGTTCACCGACATATTGAACGACGAGAGCATCCAGGTCCAATTCGGCAACGACGCCGTCACGATCGACGAGTTCCTGGAAAGAACGAGCATCGGCGTGGACTACTATAACCTGCGCCGCCGCATCGGCTACGGCTACGGCGCTTTCCATTACGTGAAGGATTACTTCGACTACCTCTACGGCATTTCAGGGCGATACTACACCGAAACCCGCGGCGGCGCCGGCGGCACGGTCACGTACCCGCTGGACCGCTTTCACCGCGTCGGCGGGAGCCTTTACCTCTACGAGCTCAAACGGGAGTGGGAGTTAAACGCGCCGACCGAGTACGGGACCAAGGTATCGCCCTATCTATCGGCCGCCCGCGATACGTCGCTGTGGTACCGGGACGGCCCCGTCGACGGCCAGCGCCTAAACCTCACGGCCGGCGTTACCGAGGACTTGCGACGCCGGCGCGTCGACTACGTCTACGTTTCGGCCGACCTCAGGCACTACTGGCGCACGACGCGGACGCAGTGCTTCGCGTTTCGGCTCGCGACCGCGGGGGCGTTCGGGCCGGACGCGGGGCCGCTGTACTCGGGCGGCAGCCTGTCCATGCGCGGATACAATTGGTTCGACTTCCGGGGGCGCCGCTTCGCGATGGCGAACGTCGAATACCGCTTCCCGATACTCGAGCCCTTCGGCCTGCGCACCGCGGTCGGCACCGCGCCCATGCCGCCGGTGCGGGGGGCGCTGTTCTTCGACGCCGGCGAGGGCTGGGACGAGGAGCTCGGGCGAGTGCGCGGCGGCTTCGGCCTGGGCGTGCGGGTCATCCTGTGGGGGTTCCTCACGCTGCGCACCGACCACACGGTCCTCACGGACTTCACGTCGCTGGGACCCTTCGTGCCCATCAAGTTCTTCATCGGCTGGAGCTACTAGGGCTTGACGGCGACCGCGCGGTCGGTTATAATTCCCACATACAAAGGAGAAGATATGCGATTAAGTGTATTTATCACGTTATGCGCAGCGGCGGCCCCCGCCCTTGGCCTCGTCAACATCAAGGGGGGATATACTTCCACCATGGGGGAGCTGGGCGAACGGTACGCCGGCGGCATCGGCGGCATGATAGAGCTCGAGATAGGGCTCCCCGGCCCCCTCGCCATCGTGCCGATGGGCGGCTACACGCAGCTCGGCCAAGACGAGCAGTTCACGGACTTGCTCGACACGTACATCGAAAAGTATTTTAAAGGCATCCCCATTCCGCCGGAGTTGCAAGATCTCGGCAAAATCAACTCCAGCATGTACTTCTTCGGCGGCGGCCTCCGCGTGTACGCCGTCAAAAACGTAGCCATCAAAATCCACGCCGAAGGCGGCCTCGGGTACTACTATCGCGACATGGAGGCCCAGGGCGTCCCGTTCTCGCTCATCGCCACGTTCGTCCCGGAGCTCAAGGAGTTCGAGAGCGCGGTCGAACCGGCCAAGGGCGCCGGCATCCACGCCGACTTCGGCCTGGAGATTCTGCCCATCTCGCCGGTGGCGCCGCAAGTTGGCGTGCGCTACATCCACGCCTTCGGCATCGGCCGGACGGCCATAGACGACTTCATGGCCGAAAAAGTCCCGGGCTTCAAAGCGCCCGAGAGCGAGGACGTGGACCTGGTTCTGTTCTACGTCGGCCTGGGAATATTCTAAACTTCGAGAATAAAAAAAGCCCGGCCTCTAAAGGCCGGGTTTTTTTCGAAACCGGCTATTTTCCCAAAACCGTCGCCAGCGCCTGCAGGAAGACCTCGTTCTCCGCCGCGGTGCCGACGGAGACGCGGAGCGCGTTCGGCAGACCCCACCCCGCCATAGGCCGGACGATAACGCCCAACTGCATCAGCTCCCGAAACACCGGCATCGCCTCGCCCCCCAAATCGACCAGGACGAAGTTGGCCTCCGACGGGACGTACTCCACGCCCAGGCGGTCCAGGCCGGCGTAGAGCTGGGCGCGCCCCTCGACGACGAGCTTTCGGCTCGCCGCGAGGTGCTCGTCGTCCGCGAGGGCCGCGACGCCCGCGACCTGCGCCAGGCGATTGGCGTTGAAGGGTTGGCGTATGCGGTGCATCGCGGACACGATTTCGGGAACCGCGGCGCCCCACCCCAACCGCAAACCGGCGAGGCCGTAATTTTTGGAGAAACTGCGCATGGTCATCACGGGCCGGCCCTCCCGCACGTAATCGAGCGAGTCGGGGTAATCCTCGGCCGTAAC
Organism: bacterium; assembly: GCA_035528975.1. Classification (GTDB taxonomy): domain Bacteria; phylum RBG-13-66-14; class B26-G2; order WVWN01; family WVWN01; genus WVWN01. The sequence continues at coordinate 2,215 of DATKXQ010000115.1, read as the reverse complement.
GAAATCGAAGTAAGCCTCGTCCAGGACGACCAGTACGTGGGGCGGCAGTTTTCCCAAAAAGTCGTCGACTTCCGCGCGCGTTACTATGGTCCCGGTGGGGTTGTTGGGGTTGGCGATGAACACGACCTTCGTGCGCTCGTCCGCGGCGTCGGCCACGGCCGGCAGGTCGAACCTGTTCTCCCGCAGCGGAACCGCGCGGTATTCGGCGTCCATTATCCGGGCCGCTATCTCATACATTATGAAGGAAGGGTGTCCCGAGACGACGTTGTCGCCCGGGCCGGCGAAGGTCTTGACGACGAGCTCGACGAGGTCGTTGGCGCCGTTGCCCAGGATTATATTATCGAACGACAGGCCGAACTTATCGGCGAGGGCGAGGACGAGATAATACCCGGAGCCCTCCGGGTAGCGGAAGACGTCGCCCAGGGCTTCCCGCATCGCCGCTACGGCCTTGGGCGACGGGCCGAGGCTGTTCTCGTTGGAGGCGAGCTTCACGACCTTATCCAGGCCGAGTTCCCGTTGCACCTCGGCCTCGGGCTTTCCGGGTTTGTACGGGTGTATGCGGTTAATGGTTTCGCGGGGCTTCACTTTCACCGTGTATTCCTCCTTCGCGCAAAGAGCGGATAGTTACTCGACTACGAACTCTTCGGCCTCGACCAGTTCGGGGTCCAGTTCCAGCGCGCGGGCCGCGGCCGCCGAAGCGGCTTTTGCATCTCCCAGATTATAGTACGCTTTCGCCCGGAGGGCGAGGGCTTTCGGGAGCCGCGCCGGTTCGTCGACCGCGTCGAGCTCGCTGAGCGCGTCGCCGTAACGGCCTACCTCGATGAAGGCATCGGCCAGCAAAATACGATAAGGGTCGGCGCCGGGCGCCCCGGCCCGGGCCCTCTCGAGGTACGGCACCGCCGCGGCGGCGTCGCCGTGGGTGCGGTAGTAGAACCCCAGCGCCGCGTTGGCCCCGGGCGAGGCGGGCTCCAAGGCCGCGGCCTCCTTGAGCAATTTAAGGCCCTTCTCCCTCTCGCCGCTCTCGAGGGCGATTTCGCCCAGGCGCGTCCGGAGGGTGGCGTTCGTCGGGTCTTTTTGGGACGCGGCCTCCAGAACGCGCCGGCGGCCCGCCGTGTCGCCCGCCAACTTGAAATAATCGTCGTACGCCAGCGATATCGGCGAACCGGGGCCCTCGCGCGCTACTCCGGCGCGGTACGTCTCTTCCGCCTCCGCTTGCCGGCCCAGCCGGCGGCAGCAGTTCGCCAGCGCCAGCCGCGCCCACGTCGAGTCGGCGTCGACGGCGACGGCCTTTCTCAACAGCGACAGGGCCTCCTCCGCGCGGCCGCGGCGGCACAACTCCTCTCCCCACACGACGTAGGGCTCGAGGTCGAACGGGTTGAGGGCGCGGGCCTCTCTGAAATACGAGGCCGCGCCCTCCGCGTCCCCGCTCGCCAACAGCGCCGCCGCGTACCGCGACGTCCACAACGACCCGGGCGGAATCCGGCGGCGGGCCCGCTCCAGCACGCGGAAGCCGTTCTCGAAATCGCCGCGTTCCACGTAAATCTCGGCCGGGGCCAAATACGTGACGAGGTCGCCCGGGTACGCGCGCTCGATTTCGCCGAACATCCGCAGCGCCGCGCGCTCGTCGCCGGCCCGCGCCGCCGTCTCGGCCCGCGTCCGCCACAACACGAGGTCCCGCGGAGCGCCCTCGGCCGTCAACAAGGCGATCGCCTTGTTGGCCCGGCCCCACCGCTCGTAGTAGGCCGCGAGCGCCAACCTCAGGCCCGCGTCGTCGGGGTAGCGCGCCAGGCCGTCGCGGAGCCTCACGAGCGCTCTCTTGTAGTCGCCGTAGTATTCCTCCGCGTACGCCTGGGCCGCGTACGCCGCCGGCGCCGGTTTGCGGACGAAGGGCAGGCCGGGCCGGCGGCCGGGGCCGCCCGCCAAAGCGGCGAGCGCGTCGCACTGCAGCGCGCCCCGCACCGCCCGAGGGAGGACCTCGTCGCGCGCGTCGACCTCCTCGTCGACGAGCAATTCCAACGCCCGACGATAAAGCCGACCGGCTCGCCTGACGTCGCCGCCGGCGAGCAGCGCGTCGGCGAGCGCGAGGTCCCCGTCGGCCCGCTCGTCCGTGAGGTGCTCGTACGCAAGCCGGTCTATCTTCGCCGCGAGGGGTTCCCGCGGGCCGCCGGCGCCACGGCGCAGATCTTCCGCCTTCGCGCCGAACTCCGCGACGATA